>CAHJXG010000143.1 GCA_903644035.1 Rhodospirillales bacterium | reverse complement strand
CGCCGGTAGCGCGGCGGGCGCGGCAAGCTCGACCACGGGCTGCATGGGCGGCGTGGGGCGCGGGGACAGGGTCTCGGCCGCCTCCTGCACGGGGCGCGCGGCAGGCCACGCCTTGGCCAAGGCCTGCGAGAGGGCCTGCCGCAGCGTGGCGACCCTCTCGTCCACGACGGCAAAAATCGCCTGGCTCGCCGTGAGATCGTGGAACCGCTGGGTCATGGCCGCCAGGATGACGCTGGCCGGGGCCAGGCCGCCATCCGGCGTCCTGACGGTCCATGCGACGGTGCCGCCCGCAGCCAGCGCGCACAGCGCCAGGACGGCGGCCGTGCGGAGCAGCGCCTTGCGAACCGGATGCCGCCGGGCCGGGAGGGAGGTCGCCATCGTGGGGCCGGGCTGCTCGTGCTCCTCGGGCAGGTTCAGACGCGCCGCGGCGGCCCGCAGCGTCTCGAAGGTGGGGTTCGGCGGGCGGGGAGGCGCTGAGAGCCTCGGCGGCGGCGGGGGCTGGTGGAGGTAGGAGGCGCTGTAGTTGGCCGCATAGCGCCGCTGCTTGTTGGCGAACTTGGCGTCGAGCGATTGCGACGTGAGAGAGTGCAGGGGAAGGACGGGCATCTTTGAAGCTCCCTGCGGCGAGACAAGGTTAATGTTCGGCAAGACAACGAACGATCCTGGGCGGCAAGGTGGTCTCGCCTTGGGCGGCCATTCTAGCGCTTTGTGGTGACAGGATGCCAATCATCAAGCAGGCGGCACGGCAGGCGTGCGCCGTTGCTATGCCGTTTCATCCCGCCGCGCGGCCTGCCCTTTCGGGCGTTTTCTCACGCCAGCACGGCAAGCCCGAAATACGCCTGCTCCAACTGCTTCCCGAGCGCCGGGTCGCCGGTGGGCGCCTCCAGCGCGATGCGGCCCTGGGCGAGCGCATAGACCCGGTCGGCGACGGCCAGCGCCTTCTCGATCAGCTGCTCCACCAGCAGGACCGAGGTGCCCCGCGCACGCAGCTGGTCCACGACGGACAGCACCCGGTCCACCAGCACCGGGGACAGCCCCGCGGACGGCTCGTCCAGCATCAGCAGGCGCGGGCGCCGCACCAGGCCCTGCGCAACCGCCAGCATCTGCTGCTGCCCGCCGCTCAGCGCGCCGCCGAGCTGGTGCCGCTTGGCGGCGATCTCCGGGAAGAAGGCGAACGCCTCCTCCACCCGCGTCGCCCGCTCGCCCCGGGCGATGTCGTAGGCGGCCAGCATGAGGTTGTCGGACACCGTGCTCTGGGTGAACACCCGGTGGCCCTCGATGACGTGCGCGAGCCCGGCCTGCGCCGACTCCCGCGGCCCGACGTTGCGCAGGCTCTGCCCGGCGAACCGGACCTCCCCCACGCTCCAGGGCAGCAGCCCGGAGACCGCCCGCAGCAGCGTGGTCTTGCCGGCGCCGTTCGGCCCCAGCAGGGCCACGACCTCCCCCGGCGCGATATGCAGGTCCACGCCGTGCAGGACGGCGATCTTGCCGTAGCCCGCCTGCAGGCCGGCCACCGCCAGCAGCGGCCCGGGTGGCGGTTCAGGCGCCGAGATAGGCACTGACGACCTCCTTGTGCGCCCGGATCTCGGCAGGCGTGCCGTGGGCCAGGACCCGGCCCAGGTTCAGCACCGTGACCTCGTCGCAGATCTCGAAGATGAGGTCCGCATGGTGCTCGACCAGCAGCACGCCCACGCCCCGCCGGCTGATGGCCCTGATCAGCGCGCCCAGCCGCTTGATCTCGTCGGGCGACAGCCCCGCCGCCGGCTCGTCCAGCAGCAGGAACGCGGGGCGCAGCATCAGCGCGCGGGCGATCTCGACGAAGCGCAGCTCGCTGTGCTGCAGCCGGTCCGCCCGCACGTCGGCCAGCGCCCCAAGCCCGACGGCGTCGAGCGCCAGCCGGGCCGTCGCCTCGATGCGCCTCTCGTCCCGGAGCTGGCGCGGCAAGGACAGCAGCGCCTCCGCGAAGCTCGCCTGCCCGATGGTGGTGCCGCCGACCATGACGTTCTGCAGCACCGTCGCCTCGCCGATGATGCGCGGCGTCTGGAACGTGCGGGCGATGCCGTGGCGGGCACGGCTGGACGGCATCCGGCTCGGGAGGGTCGCCGCGCCTGCGGTCAAGGTGCCCTCCTGCGGGGCGTAGTAGCCGGAGATGACGTTGAGCGTCGTCGTCTTGCCGCTGCCGTTGGGGCCGATCAGCCCGTGCACCTGGCCGGAGCTGACATCCAGGTCCAGCCCGTCGATGGCCCGCACGCCGCCGAAGCCGAGCGCCACGCCGCGCAGCGCCAGGGCGACGGGCGCCCGGTCCGCATTCAGCAACTCGCCCAGCGCGCCCAAATGCGGCAGGATCGCCCGGTCGCGCGGCAAGGGGCGCCGGCTGCGGAAATCCAGCAGCGCCGCGATCCCGCCGGGAATCGCGAGCACGATCACCAGCACGAGGATCGCATAGACGAAGGTTGACCAGGCGGCGAGCGGCGCCGCGACCTCCGGCAGCATCGTCAGGATGATGGTGCCCAGGAGCGGCCCCAGGATGGAGCCGCGGCCGCCGATCAGCACGGCGATGAAGAACAGCAGCGACAGGTCGAAGGTGAAGGCGTCCGGCGTGATGTAGGTCTGCAGGCTGGCGAACAGCCCGCCCGCCAGCCCGGCCACGGCGCCCGCGAACAGGAACACCGACACCAGCAGCGCCGGCTTGGAGATGCCGGCCGCCTCGGCCGCCACCTCCGCCTCCCGCGTGGCAACCAGGGCGCGGCCGAACCGGCTGCGGGCGATGTTGGCGGTCATCCAGGTGCAGAGGACGGCGATGCCGAGGCAGAGGTAGTACAGGCCCCAGGCCGTGTCGAACGGCGCCGGCAGGGACGGCCCGGCGACGCCGACGCCCCCGCCGGTGACGCTCTGCCAGCCGAGCGCCACCTGGGTGACGATGGTCGCGAAGCCCAGCGTGGTCATGGCGAAGTAGAAGGTCCGCAGGCGCAGCGCCGGCAGGCCCACGATCACGCCGGAGGCCGCGCCCATGGCCGTGCCCCCGGCCAGCGCCAAGACCACCGGGGCCGGCGGCAGCACGGTCCCGGCCGCAAGCACGCTGGCGGTGTAGGCGCCGAGCGCGAACAGCGCGACGTAGCCGATGGCGAGCTGCCCGGCGAAGCCGACGATCAGGTTCAGCCCCGAGATCAGCACCCAGTAGATCGCCGCCCGGGTCGCGATCAGCGCGTAGTAGTCGTTGTCCGTCAGCGGCAGGACGACGGCGAGCGCCAGCAGGGCCAGGAACGGGATCAGCGCCCGAAGATGCGACGGCCTCGCGCCGCGGGCCGGCAGGGCGCCGCTCCCTGCATCCAGCACTCCGGCATCGGCGAGCGGCGCGGGGTCCATCACACCCGCCGCGCGGTCGCGGTGCCGAACAGGCCCTGGGGCGCTGCCAGCAGCACGGCGATGAACAGCACGAACACCGCGACCGAGGCGAAGATGCCGCCAAAGGTGAAGTTGGCCGCCTGCTGGAACAGCCCGAGCGCCAGCCCGCCGATCACGGCGCCGCGGTTGTTGCCGAGGCCCCCCAGCGCCACGGGGATGAAGCCGTAGAAGTTCAGCAAGGGGCCGTTGGCGAAGAAGGCCAGCAGCAGCTGGCCGCCCGAGAACCCCGCCAGCGCCCCGATCGCCCCCGCCATCGCGTAGCTCGCCACCCGCAGGTTCCGCTCCGGCAGCCCCAGCGCCTTGGCCGCGAAGTTGTCCTCGGCCACCGCGAGGAAGGCCCGCCCGACCAAGGTGCGCCGGTAGAGATACTCCAGCCCGGCCACCGTCACGGCGCAGGCGATCACCGGCAGCCAGTACTTCTCGTCCCACATGCCCGAACCCATCGGCAGCAGGGACGGGAACGGCCGCGGCTCCGTGCTCCACTCGATGGCGGTGACCTGCTGGATCATCAGCGCCACCGCCAGCGTCGAGAGGACATAGAGGTGCTGATCGAGGCTTTTCAGCACCGGGCGCACCGCGACGAACTCGGTCACGACGCCCACCAGCGCGCAGGCGAGCAGCGTCAGCGGCAGGCTGACCAGGATCGGCAGCCCCCAGCGCAGCATGAACAGCGACCCGAGCACGCCGCCGAGCATCCCCAGCATCCCCGCCGTGAAGCTCATGACGCGCGAGGTCGCGAACATCGTGTTGTAGGTGATGCCGATCAGCGCATACACGGCGCCCATGGCCAGGCCGGAGGCGACGATGGACGCCAGCATGTCAGCCATACCCGGGTGCGAGCGCGAACGAGCCGGACTTCGCCGTGTTGGCGGCCGACATCACGATGCCGTCCTCCGGGTAGCCGTTGTGCCGCTCCTTGGTGAAGCGGTAGTCCCCGAAGTAGCCGGGATACGGATCGAGCGCGTTCCAATGCCCGATGATTGCGGCGCTGCTCGTCTCGCCGGTGGCCTCCACGGCGCGGGCGACCAGGTTCACGGCATCGACGCCGCAGGCCACCCACCACAGCAGCGAGTCCGAGAGGTTGACCTTGCCGGCCAGCCTGTCCACCAGCTCCTGGCTGCGCGGCGGCAGCGCGCCCGTCGCGTCGAAGCTGCAGCTCCGGTAGCCCACCGCGTAGACCTTCTCCCAGTTCGCCGGCTTCGTGATCAGCCCGGCGACGTCGCCCGAGGCCAGCGCCGGGTGGCCGGTGAACGGCACGTCCCACCCCATCGCCGCCCGCGTGTTGAGCAGGCGGGCGATCATGCCGGTGGACACGGTCCACAGCACGATCGCCTCCGCCCCGGCGTTGCGGGCGCGCAGCATGTCGGGCGTCATGTCCGGCTGGGTGGCGTCGATGTTGGCCACGACGACCGCCTCCGCACCCTCCTGCTTGAACCCGGCCGCGCAGGCGTTGGCGGCGGTCACGCCGTAGCCCGTGGTGTCGCCGAACACCGCGACCTTCTTGGCCTTGAGGACGTTCAGGCAGTACTTGCGGGCGGCCTCGTCCCACTGCCCGTTGGAGGGGGCGATGCGGAAGGCGTTGGGGAACTTCGCCGGGTCGATCAGGGTGTCGACGACGCAAGGGTGGATGTTGGGCATCTTGGCGCGCGCCATGATCGCCGTGACCGCGAGCGACTCCCCGGAATTGGTCGGTCCCCAGATCGCGTGGACCTTCTGCTGGCTGATGAGCTCCTGGGTCGCGTTCACGCACTTGGTCGGGTCGCCCTGGGTGTCCCGCGTGACCACCTCGATCATCCGGCCCTTGACGCCGCCGGCGGCGTTGATAGCGCCGGCCGCGAACTCCACCCCGCGGTTGAAGCCGATCCCGGGCGCCGAGCCGGGCCCGGTCAGCGTCGTGAGCCAGCCGATGCGGATCGGCTCGTTGGCGGCGATGGCCGGGCGGGGCAGGCCCGCGGCCGACGTGCCGGCCAGGGCGGCGCTGCCGGCGAGGATCTCGCGGCGGGTGACGTTCATTCGGTTGCTCCCTCAGGCGTTTCGTTGTTGCCCGGATTGATCCCGGATCATGCGGCAAGGCTAGCGCGACAGGTGGGCGATGTAATCCCTGTTGAAGGTGAACCCCCAGCCCGGCCGCTCCGGCACGGCGGCGCTGCCGTCCCGGAACTCAAGCGTCTCATTATATAGCGAAGAAAACCAGGGCATATATTCCAGGAAGATCGCGTTGCTGAGCGCGCCCAGCACCTGCACGCTGGTTTCCGGAAACAGGTGGCTGGACACGGCGATGTCGTGGCTTTCGGCCATGTGGCCCACCCGCATGAACTCGCTGACGCCGCCCACGCGCTGCAGGTCCGGCATCAGGATATCCGCGGAGCGAAGCTCCAGCATCCGGCGGAAGCCGTAGCGGGTGTATTCCGTCTCGCCGCTGGCGATGGGGGTGTCGAGCGCGGCGGCGACCCGGGCGAGGCCGTCGAGGTCCCAGGCGGGCAGCGGCTCCTCGAACCAGGTGAGGTCGAACGGCTCCAGCCGGCGGCCGAGCCTGATCGCCTGCGCCTCCGTCAGACCCTGGTTGGCGTCGGCCATCAGCCTCACGCCGGGGCCGATGGCGTCCCGCACCGCCCTCACGCGGGCGATGTCCTCCGCCGGGTCGGGCAGGCCAAGCCGCATCTTCATCGCGCGGAAGCCCTGGTCCACGAAGCCTTGCGCCTCCGCGACCAGCTCGTCGATGGAGCGGGACAGCCACAGGCCGCCGCTGTGATACGCCGGCACCCGGTCCTGCGCCCCGCCCAGCAGGCGGTACAGCGGCAGCCCCGCCGCCTTGCCCAGGGCGTCCCACAGCGCCCCGTCGATGGCCGAGATGCCGGCGACCGGCACCCCCTTGTGGCCCAGGAAGTTGATGTCCTTCCACGCCCGCGCCCAGAACCCGGCGATGTGCCCGGCGTCGTGCCCGACCGCCACGTCGGCCAGCTCGTCCACCATCTGGCGCAGTACCTTGGTGCGCCGGTCGTTCAGGGTGAAGATCAGGTTCTCGCCGGTGATCCCCGCATCCGTGCGGACGGTGACCAGGATGCAGCCGAACTTGGCGATCTCGCCCAAGGCGCTGCCGATCGGCTGGTCCAACCGGACGGTGACCGGCTGCGTCTCGACGGCGGTGACCTTCATGCGCTTGGCCTCATGCTGATCCGGTTGGGCGTGCCGACGGTGTAGCGGGCCAGCACGGCGGGGTCGGGGTCGCAGCCCAGGCCGGGGCCGCCGGGCACGGCGAGCCTGCCGTCCGCCGGGCGCACCCAGGGGTCGAAGGGGTTGGCCTCCATGTCGAGCCATAGCACCTCGACCAGCGGCCGCTCGATCAGGGCGGCGATCACGTGCAGCGTGGCGATGAAGCCCGGTCCGAAGTACGGGCTGTGCGGCGCCACGGCGATGCCGTGCGCCTGGCAGAGCTGGATGATCCGCACCATCTCGGTGACGCCGCCGATCTTGGTGACGCTCGGCTGCGCCACGTCGATGGCGCCGGCCTCCAGCAAAGCCCTGAAGCCATGCAGCCCGGCCACGTTTTCGCCGGCCGAGACCGGCACCCCGGCGCGGCGCACGCTGGCCAGGCCGTGAACGTCCTCCGGCGGCCAGACCGGCTCCTCCAGCCAGGCCAGGCCGTCGCCCGCGAGCGAGGCG
>CAHJXG010000142.1 GCA_903644035.1 Rhodospirillales bacterium | reverse complement strand
GAACATGTAGCCGAGCTGCGAGCAGGTCGAGTAGGCGATGATGCGCTTGATGTCGTTCTGCACGCAGCCGATGGTCGCGGCAAACAGGCAGGTGCTGGCGCCCATGAAGGCGATGAACCCCAGCGCGTGCGGCGCGTATTCCAGGATCGGCGACATGCGCGCCATCAGGAACACGCCCGCCGTCACCATGGTGGCGGCGTGGATCAGCGCCGAAACCGGCGTCGGCCCCTCCATCGCGTCCGGCAGCCAGGTGTGCAGGCCCAGCTGCGCCGACTTGCCGGCAGCGCCCAGGAACAGCAGCACGCCGATGACCTCGTAAGCGCGCCAGGTGCCGCCGAGCACGTGGTAGGTATCGCCCACATGCTCATGGGCGCGGGCGAAGATCTCCGGGAACTCGACGGAGCCGAACAGCAGGAACACCAGCGCGATGCCGACGGCGAAGAACAGGTCGCCGACCCGGTTCACGACGAACGCCTTCATCGCGGCGCGGCAGGCGCTCGGGCGGTCATACCAGTAGCCGATCAGCAGGTAGCTCGCGAGGCCGACACCCTCCCAGCCGAAGAACAGCTGCACCAGGTTGTCCGCCGTCACCAGCATCAGCATGGCGAAGGTGAACAGGCTGAGGTAGCTGAAGAAGCGCGGGATCGTCGCGTCGTGGCTCATGTAGCCGACGCTGTAGATGTGGATCAGCGTCGCGATGAACGTCACCATCGCGACCATCACCGCCGACAGCGTGTCGTAGCGGAGCGCCCATTCGACGTGGAAGCCCTCGACCTGCATCCAGGTGCCGAGCGAGACGGTGCCGGGCAGCCCCTCGCCGCCGAGGAACGGCAGGAAGCTCGCGGTGCCGCAGATCGCGGCGACGACCATGAGCAGGATGGTCACGGCCTGGCTGGCCTTGTCGCCGATCTGGCGGCCGAGCAGGCCCGCGGTCAGCGCCCCCAGCAACGGGGCGAACACGGCGACGGCATACAGCATCCGCTAGCCCTTCATCAGATTGACGTCCTCGACCTGGATCGAGCCGCGGTTGCGGAAATACACGACCACGACCGCAAGCCCGATGGCCGCCTCCGCCGCCGCGACCGTCAGCACGAACAGCGCGAACACCTGGCCCGCCAGGTCGTTCAGCGCCGAGCTGAACGCCACCAGGTTCAGGTTGACGGCGAGCAGGATCAGCTCGACCGACATCATGATGACGATGACGTTCTTGCGGTTGAGGAAGATGCCGAAGATGCCGAGCACGAGCAGGATCGCGGCCACCGTGAGGTAGTGGCCGACGCCGATGGTGGTCATCCGTGCTCTCCGGGTCCCGGCAGGCCGACGCCGTGGGTGCGCGGCGCGTCGGCCAGCGCCGGCTCCGGCTCGCGCTTCGGGCGGATGATGCCGGTCACGTCGGTGCCGGCGCCGAAGCCGACCGGCATGATCTCCAGCGTGTCCGACACCTGGCGCGCGTTCTGCCGGGCGATGCTCTGCCGGCGGCTGGTGGCGCGCTCCCGATGGGTCAGCACGATGGCGCCGATCATCGCCACCATCAGGATCAGCCCGGCCATCTGGAACAGGAACACGTAGTCGGTGTAGATCAGCCGGCCCAACGCCTGGGTGTTGCTGACGCCCGCGGGCGTGCTGCTGAGCCGGAGCGTCGAGGCCTGCGGGGCGAACTGCCAGCCGCCCAGCACCAGCAGCAGCTCGGCGAACAGCACGGCGCCCACGGTCGCGCCGACCGGCAGGTAACGCTGATAGCCCTCCCTCAACTGGCCGAAGTTCACGTCCAGCATCATGACGACGAACAGGAACAGCACCGCGACCGCGCCGACATAGACGATCACCAGGATCATCGCCAGGAACTCGGCGCCGGCGATCAGGAACAGCGCGGCGGCGTTGAAGAAGGCGAGGATCAGGAACAGCACGGAGTGCACGGGGTTGCGCGACGTGACTACGGCGGCCGCCGACCCGATCAGGATGGCCGAGAACAGGTAGAAGGCGGCGGTGACGATCATCTCAGGGACCTAGCGGTAGGGCGCGTCAAGCTCAAGCCGCTTGGACAGCTCGCTCTCCCAGCGGTCGCCGTTCGAGAGCAGGCGCTCCTTGTTGTAGAGCAGCTCCTCGCGCGTCTCGACGGCGAACTCGAAGTTCGGCCCCTCCACGATGGCGTCCACCGGGCAGCTTTCCTCGCACAGGCCGCAATAGATGCACTTCGTCATGTCGATGTCATAGCGCGTGGTGCGGCGGCTGCCGTCGTCGCGCGGCTCGGCCTCGATGGTGATGGCGAGCGCCGGGCACACGGCCTCGCACAGCTTGCAGGCGATGCAGCGTTCCTCGCCGTTGGGGTAGCGGCGCAGCGCGTGCTCGCCTTTGAAACGCGGCGAGATCGGCCCCTTCTCATAGGGGTAGTTGATGGTCGCCTTCTGCCGGAAGAAGTATTTCAGCGTCAGCGACATGCCGGAGATCAGCTCGCCGAGCAGGAGGCTGCGTGCGGTGCGGTCCAGGAAGGCCATGGGTC
>CAHJXG010000141.1 GCA_903644035.1 Rhodospirillales bacterium | reverse complement strand
CGACGCTCTTCCGATCTTGGTGGCGGCGGCGGCCCGGGAGCTGGAGGAGGAGACGGGCCTGACGCTCGGCGCCCCGCCCCGGCTGGATGCGATCGACTATCTGTGCCGGGCGGTGACGCCGCCGGCGAGCGCCATGCGGTTCAACGCGCGCTTCCTGGTGGTGGATGCGGCGGCGACGCACGGCACGCTCGGCGGATCGGGCGAGTTGGAGGCCGTGAGGTTCTACCCGATGGCCGAGGCGCTGGCGCTCGACTTGGCCCTGGTGACCCGGGAGGTGCTGGAGCGCCTGCAAGCCTGGCTGGCGCTGCCGGAACGTCGCGCGCGGCCCCGCACCGACGTGTTCAAGGAGCGCCGGTGGCGGGAGGAGTGAGCAGCGCCGCATGGTCCTGGGCCAGCCAGGCGTAGAACGGCCCCGTCGCATCGAACGGGTCGTCGAACCCCGCCCGAAGGTCAGGGTCGTCGCGATACAGCAGTCGGACACTCCGCGGGATCATGACGCCGTTGCTGAAGGCGGCATGGTGCCAGTGGCCGTCCGGCACCGTGGGGGGCTGCCGCCGCGCGACCTGGCGGCGATACCAGCTCCAGATCTCCAGCGCCTCGATGTCGTCGCCGGCATAGCGGTCGAGCATGACGTCGCCGACCGAGTTGATCTTGGTGAAATGCATGAAGCGGAGCGGGTCGCCGTTGACCCGGATGCCGCCGTCGGCGCCGATGGCGATCCGCCGGGCGCTGAGGTTCCAGCTCGCGACGTTGAGTCCGGGGTCGCGCAGGATGGCGACGCCGTCGAACAGGCCGGGCACCAGATCGATGTACTTCTGGTCGGTGAACAGCCCGGCGTCGGGATCGTCGTAGCAGGCGCGCAGCAGCTGCGCCTCCCACCACTCGGCGAAACGCCGGCCCACGTCATCGTTGCGCACGGCGATAAAGCCCAGGTTGTAGGCGCCCAGCCGCAGCGAGACCAGCTCGTTGTCCAGCATGACGCGGGCGTTGCGGTTCGGGCTGGCCTGGTGCGGGGTGAGCACGATGGCGGCGCGGTCCAGCGCCGCCGCCACGGTGTCGAGCGGATGGAACACGGCGATGTCGGGATCGAGGTAGACGACCGTCGAGTAGCCCGCCTCCATCAGGCGCAGCATGGCGCTCGCCTTCACCGCGGTGCAGGCCTCGACCACGTCATGCTTGAACAGCCAGGCCCGCGCCCGCGGGATGCCGAGGTCATGCAGGCCCAGCACGAGGTCAAATCCCGCCAGCAGGTCGGCCTGCTCCGTCCCGGGCGGCGGCTCGTCCACCACCACGGCGCACACCGCCCACTCCGGATGCGCGGCGCGCAGCGTCGCCAGCAGGGTGCGCGCGCGGCCGAGATAGGCGTAGGTGAAGCTGGTGAAGCAGCAGGTCCCGCTCATGCCGCCGGCGCTGCCCCGACGGGCGCACCGGGGAGGCTCAGCGTGGCCGTCATGCCGCGGGACTCCAGGTGGCCCATCTCCGAGCCTTGGTCCCCGCACAGGCGGACGTAGGCGATGGCGGCCTCGGAGGTGAAGAACTCCACGACGGCGGCCGTGTCTGGCATCACCAGGCCGCGGCCCCGGGCCAGCACCATGTCGGCCACGTTGCCGTTCACGGGCAAGGCGATGACATCCGCGCCGGCGGCGACAGCCTCATAGGCGACCAGGCAGAACGTCTCGGGCCAGGGCGACAGCACCAGCACCAGGTCGATCGACGCCGCGATCAGCGCGTCCGTCATGGCGCCGCGGGCGCCGGCGCTGACCTTGGTCAGGACGGTCTCGACGCCCGGCAGCGGCGGGTCTGGCGCCAGGGCCGTGAAGTGGAACAGCCGGTAGCTCTCAAGGCCGCCGATTGCGCCGGCCAGCTGCGCGAAGGCGGGCCAGCCCTTGTTCGCCGCGGCGAAGCCGACGAAGCCGACGCGCACCGGGTTGTCGGGCGTGCCGCGCGGGCTGGCGCCGAGCAGGCCGTAGCGGGCCGCGCCCGGCCGAACCTGCACATACTCATGCACCTGGGCCGACAGATGCGGCAGGCGCGCGGCGGTGGTCCAGACGGCGAGTGCCGCCTGCGAGGGCGCCACGACATGGAACGGGACGGCGGCGAACAGGCGGCCGACCTGCGCCAGGTGCTCATCCCGGTCCTCGCCATAGACGCAGACCCGGCACGCCATGCTGCCCGGCGGCGGGCCGCCGCAGAACGCCACGTCGTTGCGCAGCAGGTTGTAGCCGACGCACACGGCCTCGTAGTCGTTGACCCAGAACACCGCGTCTGCCGGGCGAAGCGCCGCATGCAGGGCGATCAGGGAATCGACCTGGTGGCCGAACAGGCAATGCACGACGAAGCGGCGCGTGGGTGGCAGGACGGGCGCCAGCTCGGCCAACGCCTGTGCCAGCTCGGCATAGGTGGCCAGCCCGCGATAGGTGCCGTCAATCGTGAGGTGAATGAGGGGCACGTCCCCGGGCGGCGCCAGCATCAGCCGTGGCATGGCCGGCGCGATGTGCAGGTAGGTCTCGTTCCGGCCGTTGAGGGCGGCCTGCTCGTCCGCCACCAGGATCTGCACCCCGCCGACTGAGTGGGTGTAGCGGTCATGGCTGACCGACACGGTCAGGCCGGCCGTGTTGGCCAGCCGGTCGGCCAGCATGGCGCGGAGGTCCTCCAGCGCCTGCGGCGGGTCGCCCGGCGGCGTGCCGATCCAGCGGGCCGCGGCGGGCACGGCCTGGGCCAGGGTCGCACGCTCG
>CAHJXG010000140.1 GCA_903644035.1 Rhodospirillales bacterium | reverse complement strand
TGAGCGGGTGACCCGCAAGCTCGCGGCGTCGCGCCGCAAGGACGAGGCGTTCTCCGACCTCCTCGGCTGGGCCGTGCTGTTCGACAGCGGCTCCGTCATCATGCGCGGCGGCAACGTCCTGGTGGCCTACTACATGGACCCGCCGGACTCGTCCGGCTTCCCGCCGGAGTTCCGCCAGCAGGTGTCCGTCCAGGTCAACGCCGCCCTCGCCCGGCTGGGCACGGGCTGGTCGATCTGGAGCGACGTGGCAACGGTCCCGGCCGCCTTCTACCCGCCACCCGAGGCGAGCTATTTCCCCGACCCGGTGAGCCGGGCCGTGGACGAAGAGCGGCGGCGCATGTTCCTGAAGCCTGGCGCCTTCATGGCGACCGAGCGCGTCATCGTGTTCTGCTACACGCCCCCCGGCGCCAGGGCGCACAAGCTGGCCGACGCGCTGTACCGCGACGACGCCCCCGAGCGCCGCAGCGCGCTGCGGCTGACCATCGACGCGATGCGGCGCACGCTGGACCGGTTCGAGGACCAGGTCGGCGACCTACTCAGGCTGCGCCGGATGGGCAGCTACCTTGCCTCGGACCGCACCGGCCGCGAGCACCACTACGACGAGCTGGTGAACTACCTGGCCTTCTGCGCCTACGGCCGCCTCGTCCCGCTGGTGATCCCGGACAGCGGCGCCTTCCTGGACAACGTGATCGGGGGCGAGGACTTCCACCCCGGGCACACCCCGTTGCTCGGCGAGGAGTACGTCGCCGTCGTCACCAGCGAAAACTTCGCGGCCGAGAGCCTGCCCGAGATGCTCGCCCGGCTGTTCGCGCTGGGCATCCCGTGCCGGGTCTCGCAGCGGTTCATCTTCCGCGACGGCCATGACGCCGAGAAGGACATCAAGACCAACCGCTGGCAATGGAAGCTGGCGGAGGTGCCTTTCCTCGGCAAGGCCATCGGCCTGCAGAACCTGCCGGTGAACGAGGACGCCGTGAACATGCGCCAGGGCTGCGACGTGGCCCTGTCCCTGGCGCGCGAAGGCAAGGTGAGCTTCGGCTACTACAACCTGGCGGTGGTGGTGCGGCACGCCTCGCCTACGGAGCTGATGGAGCAGGCCCGCGCCGCCGTCCGCGCCATCGAGCAATCCGGCTACAAGGCCCGCATCGAGACCGAGAACGCGCCCGACGCCCTGCTGGCCACGTTCCCCGGCCATGTGGAGGAGAACGTGCGCCGGCCGATGATCCACACAGCGAACCTGGCCGACCTGATGCCGCTTTCGGGCACCTGGAAGGGATCGCAGGCCACCCCGAACCCCCTCTACCCCCAAGGCGCCCCAGCGCTGCTCCAGGGGGCCATGGACGGGAACGAGCTGGCGTTCGTCAACCTGTGCGTCGGCGACAACGCCAACTTCGGGTTCTTCGGCCCGCCCGGCACCGGCAAGACGACACTGCTGAACTCGACGGCCTTGCAGGCGCTGCGCTACCGCGGGATGCGCGTGCGCGCCGTGGACCACAAGCGCGGCATGCTGGTGGCCTGCCGGGCGGCCGGGGGGAACTACTACGAGATCGGCGGCGAGGACGCCCCGCCCTTCGCGCCGTTCGCGCACCTGGAGACGGGCGAGGACCTGCGCCGGGCCGAGGATTGGGTGCGGTCGGTGTGGCCCCTGCACATGCC
The DNA here is from genome assembly GCA_903644035.1 of Rhodospirillales bacterium. Classification (GTDB taxonomy): domain Bacteria; phylum Pseudomonadota; class Alphaproteobacteria; order Acetobacterales; family Acetobacteraceae; genus CAHJXG01. Next base: position 4,683 of record CAHJXG010000140.1, on the reverse strand, counting down.
CGGCCCGTTCGAGCCGTCGCACCGCGACGCCGTGCGCGACGCGCTGCTGCACCTGCAGGGCCAGCCCGGCCGGCGCTCGATGACGAACTTCCACGTCGCGGTGCAGAACGTCCAGGTGCGCGACGTGGCGGGCTACTACTGCCACGGCCTCGGTGCGGGCGGCGACCTGTTCGACGGCGAAGGGGCCGAGCTGCCCCGCTCGCATTGGGACGCCTGGGACATCACCGCGATCATCGAGGCGGGCGACACGATCCTGCTGCCCGCGTTGCTGTGCCTGATGCAGCAATGGGAGCGCGAGGAAACGGGCGCCCCCATGCTCCAGCTCATCGACGAGGCCTGGAAGGCGTTCCAGCATCCCGTCTGGCGCCCGCACCTGGAACGCGCGCTGAAGACCAAGCGCAGCAAGAACGTCGGCATCGGCCTGGCGACCCAGAACCTGATCGACCTCGCCGGCTCGCGCCTGGCGCCGCTGTTCATGGAAAACGTCCCGACCCGCATCTACGGCGCGAACCCGGCCGCCCAGACCGGCGGCGCGGACGGCCCGGCCGACCTTTACAAGCAGTTCGGCCTGTCCTGGACGCAGCGGGAGGTCATACGCACGGCCACGCCGAAGCGCCAATACTTCCTGAGCCAGAACGAGGACAGCCGGCTGATCCAGTTCGGCCTTGGCCCGCTCACGCTGGCCCTCGCCGGCGCCACGGGCGAGGACGACGTGCTGCGCGCCCGCGCCCTCATGGCCCAGCACGGCGACGGCTGGCTCGGCCACCACCTCCAGGACAAGGGGATCATCGACCATGCCCGATCGCTCGGCCTTTAGTCGCGCGCTGCTGCCGGCGCTCGCGCTCGGCGCCGCGTTCCTCGTCGCGCCGGCGCCCCGGCCCGCCCGCGCGCAGCTCGCCGTCGTGTGCGCCAACTGCGCCACCTGGACGCAGCAGCTCACCTCCTACGCCAAGGAGGTGGAGCAGGTCGCGAACACGATCACCATGCGCATCAACCAGGCGACGATGCTGCAGAACCAGGTCAGGAACATGGCCAGCCTGCCCGGCCAGGTGTGGAACCAGATCGAGGGCAACTTTGCGCAAACACAGACCCTGTTCCGGCGCGGCACTCAGCTCATGAACAACGCCAGCATGGTCAGCGCGAACCTGCAAAGCTACCGCAGCGTGCTGGGCCAGACGATCGACATGCCGGCGCAGTATGCGCGCTGGTCGCAGCAGGCAAACGACAACGTGACGGCCACGTTGTCCGGCTTCGGCCTGATGCGCGACCAGATGACCGGCGACCGCGCCGTGGTCGATGCGATCCGCTCCCGCTCGGCCGGCGCGGACGGCGCGGTGCGTGCCATCCAGGCCAACACGGAGATGGCCGGCGCGCAAGTCAACGAGCTGCACCGGCTGCGCGAGATCATGCTGGAGGACGCCCGCATGAACGCGAACGCGCTCCAGATCGCGGCCGACCGGCAAGCGGTGGGGGATGCGGACATGACGCGCTTCATGGCCGCTCCAGCCCCGACCCCCACCGGCAACGCCCGTTACTGAGAGGATATCATGCAGGTCACTGCCACCGTAGCTGCTGCTGCCCTTGCCACCACTGCACTTGCCGGCAGCGTAGCGGGCGCAGTGCTCCATGCCGCCACTGCAAATGTGAGAGTCGCAGTCGAATGTCCGGCACCGCCGGTAGCCGCCCATGACGACGGTAGCTTGAGGCGGTTTCTAAGCCCTCCTGCACCATCCGCCATGGGAGGGGCACGCTACTGATGCGCCAACTCAAGTTTCGCTTTGCCTGCTACGCTGTTGGTGGTCTGGTTGCGACCTGTGCCCTGTCTGCCATGCCGTTGGATGCGCAGGCAGCCGGTATAGGCTCCGGGTCGATTGAAGGCATCGTTAACGCTTTCAACAACATGCGCTCCTTCGAGGGCGTGCTGATGAACCAAGCCAAGGCGCTTTTCGCCAGCTTGGCCCTGATTGAATTCGTCTTGGTCGTTGGCCGCCAGATTATCGGGCGTACAGACACCGTGGAAATTCTTGCAGTTGTTCTGTTTCAAGTTATCACTCTCGGCTTCTTCTACTGGCTTTGCGTCAATGGCCCGGATATCAACCGTGCTATTACCAGCAGCTTCGCCCAAGTGGCGAATGACGCGAGTGTGGCGGCAGGCGGAAGTCGCAATTTGTCGCCGGGTGACATCTTCGAGTTAGGACTTGAGCTGGTCAAGGCCGTCTGGTCTCCACTTGGCTTCAACATAAAATCCGTTCTGCTGATTTTTGCCGGGCTCGCAATCCTCGGTGTGTTCGCGATGGTGACTGGCATGATGATCGAAGTCATTGTCGAGAGCTATTTCGCAGCATCGGCAGGGGTGATCCTGCTCGGCTTTGGCGGTGCGTCGTGGACGCGCAGCATGGCCATCGCGCAGCTTCACTATGCCATTGCCGTCGGCATGAAACGACTTGTGTTGCAGCTTCTCGTAGGGCTGTCAGAAGTCTTGATGCGCGGTTGGATCAGGAACGTCGGCGTTGACCCTTCTTGGATCGAAATTGCCGTGATGGTTGGTGTGCCGTTGGTGCTGCTGCGCCTGGTCAACACCTTGCCCCAACGTGCCCAGGACATGATCCTTGGCACTCACACCAACATGGGCCTTGGTCTCGGTGCTGCACCGCGCATGGCTGCCGCGCTTGCTGGCAGCACGGCTGTGGGTGCTGTAGGTGGCGCAGCTGCCACCAAAGCAGCGTTCTCAGAGGCGAGCGCGCAGCTCTCGGCGCGCGAGGCGGCCGGGTCCGGCGGGGCCATCTCCAATGCCGGCGGCGGCCGGGGCGTGATGGGCAGCATCTCGCGCGGGGCGCAGATCACGGGCATGGCGGCCGGCAATCTCGGCAAGGCCGCAGCCGAGGACATCGGCCAGCGCATGAGAGGAACTTACGCCGCCCAGCACGGCGTGCGTGCGTTCCGCATGGCCGATGCCATGAACACCCGCGCGGACGCCCACCGCGCCACAGCCAACAGCAGCAACTCGTCTCCCGCGGCGCCCGGCTCCACCCGGAACGCGGGCAACCAGGTCGGCTCCGCGCAGCAGCGGGCGGAGCCGTAAGGAGCGTTCATGTCCATGTCCAGCAGCCTGCTTCGCAGGCCGGCAGAGGGCGCCAAGCCCGTCCCCGGCAAGACGTTCACCAAGGGCCGCAGCGTTTGGGACGAGTGGATCGGCGCCGCCGGCCGCCGCGAGAAGGTCGCCTACGGCGTCGCCTTCGCCGCGCTCGCCGTCGCGGGCCTGGCTGTGTGGGATGCCCGCGAGCAGCACCAAAAGGGCAGCTACATCCCCTACGTCGTGGAACGCGACACGGCCGGGCACCGCCTTTCGGGCGGCGTGCTGGACGGCCCGCGCACCCTGACCGACGCGCAGATCGGCAAGCGGCTGCTGACGTGGCTGCGGGACACGCGCATGATCGTGGCGGACTACGCCGGGCTGCGCGTCCTGGTGTCGGACGCCTACGACATGACCGCATCCGGCAGCGTCGCCCAGCAGAAGCTGATCGCCTACCACCAAGCCGACCCGCCAGACGTTCGCGCGGGTCACTACACGGTCCACCTGTCCGGCGAGACCGCGCTGCGGGTGGCCAACCGCACCTGGCAGGTCGAATGGTGCGAGCACAGCATCGCCCGCGATGGCACACCCCTCAGCGACGACCTGTGGCGGATGACGGCCACCTACGAGATCGACACCCCGAGCCTGCCCGCCGATATCGACCGCAACCCCGAGGGCTGGTTCGTCATCGACTTCGATTGGCGCAAGCCTCCCGAGCAGGGCAACGCCTGCCGCACCAACTCCGCGGGCCTGCAGCCATGACAGCCATCGCGCGCCGCACCCGGGCCGGCATGGCCGCCGTCCTGGCCGGCTGCTGCCTCGCTTCCGCCGCCTCGGCCCAGGTGGTGCCCGCGCTCGACGTTCCCGACCCCGGCACCACCGCCAAGGCCAACGCGTCGGCCAAGCCCAACGGCAACATGGCCGCGGCGAATGCCAGTTCGACGGGGGCGGGCGACGCGGCCGGAAACGCGAGCGCCACGCCCAACGGCAGCTCGGCCCGGGCGGACGCCACCACGCCGAGCGGCACGGACACAAGCGTGGGCGGCGGCGGCGGAAGCCGAGGCCCGGGCACCATGCTGATCGGCGTGCCGGCCCACTTCCCGCCGCCCGTGTCCACCCTGTCCCCCGACCGCGCCCTGGCCCCGCGCGAGCGGCGCAACGTGGCGATGGCGACCAAGTGGCGTGCCCGCCCGGCCCATCCCCGCATGGACGCGGACGGGGTGCTGCACTTCGCCCACGGCGACGGCGAGCCGACCGTCGTGTGCGCCCCGTACCGCGTGTGCGACATCTCCTTGGAGCCAGGCGAGAGCATCACGGACAAGCCGGACATCGGCGACCCGCGCTGGGTCACCCACCCGCGCATCTCCGGCACCGGCGCCGGCCGCACGCTGCACATCATCGTCAAGCCGAGCGACGCCGGCATCGACGCCAACATGGTGGTGCAGACCGACCGGCGCACCGTGTCGGTGCGGCTGGTGTCGCGGGCCAACGACTACATGCCGTATGTCAAGCTGGACGGGCCGCCGGACGGCGCCGCCGGCGGCGAGGGCGGCGACACGACGTGGGCCAGCGTCATCGGCGCGGGCACGGTGGCCGCGGCCCGGACCTCG
>CAHJXG010000139.1 GCA_903644035.1 Rhodospirillales bacterium | reverse complement strand
ACGTGCTGGCGGGCATCCTCACCGGCCTGCTCGCCCGCGGCGCGCCGCCGATCCAGGCGGCCTGCTGGGCCGTCTGGCTGCACGGCGAGGCCGGGGCTCAGCTGGCCCGGCGCATCGGCCCCATCGGCTTCCTGGCGCGCGAGTTGGCGGCGGAGGTGCCGGGATTGATGGCGGGGTGCTGAGTGCACCCGGCTCGGACCACGTTTCGGGTCAGGCGGCCCTTCTGCCGCTCCTGGAATATGGCGGCGCTCGCCGGCTCGCGGCGGCGTACAGACCGCCACAAAACCCTTGACGCTGTTTGTTCAATATCGTCCGCTCGTCTTTCTTTAGAGAAAACGATGGAGGGCGGGATGAAAAAAGCGTTGCTCGCTGGCGTGGTCCTGTGTGCGGCAAGCATGCCGGCCTTTGCGGAGGACGGGACCAGGGGCTGCCTCCTGGGCGCCGGCGTCATCCCCGCGGTCGAGGCCGCGTTGAACCAGGTCGTCCCCGGCGGCAACGGCGGCATCTTCTCGCCGAACATGATGTGGGCGGCCGTGGTGGACCGGAACGGCATCCTCTGCGGCACCGCCAAGGTCGGCGACGCCTGGCCCGGCAGCCGCGCCATCGCCATCGCCAAGGCGGAGACAGCGAACGACTTCTCCAATGAGAAGCTGTCCCTTTCGACGGCCAACCTGTACGCCGCGACCCAGCCGGGCGGCTCGCTCTATGGCTTGAACAACTCGAACCCGTTCAACCCGTTCTTCAACGCGATCACGACCGACAACACCCCGGACCTGGCGCGCGGCAACGGGGTCGGCTTCAACCCGGGCGGCGTCATCACCTTCGGCGGCGGCGTCGCCCTGTATAACCGGAGCAACCAGGTCATCGGCGGCCTCGGCGTCAGCGGCGACACCGCCTGCGCGGACCACGCCATCGCCTACACCATACGCATCCTGCTCAAGCTGAACCACATCCCATCCGGCGTCGGGCTGAACGGCACCGACAACATCCTCTATGCACCGGCGGGAACGACGCCGACCGGGTTCCAGCACCCGCACTGCGGGGCCTCCGACATCGTGCCCAAGGACAACGCGGCTTTGCAGTAGGAAAGGTCCGGTTGCTGGCTGGGCGCATCAGCCCAGTCAGGTTCCAAAGGCGTGGGTTGGCGGCCGGACGCTGATGCTGGAAAAAATGAATTTAACAGCTAAGCAGCCTTTTGCAGCTTGGGCCACGGATGACGGGGCCAAACCGCACTTGCAGGGTGCATAGGCGGAGCGCCATGCGGTCCTGAGTATGCATGCCCCAACTTGCAAGAGGCTGCTTGGATTGATAGCTGGCTATCACCGCATGAGATGTGCGACCAAGCAGGAAAATCAGCTGTTTGAGGCCGGTATGGACAGCGTCACGCAAGGCTTTGACGTGTTCGAGGCGAAGAACCGCCTGACCGCGTTGCTCGATGGGGTCGAGGCCGGGCACGAAATCCTCATCACCCGGCGCGGCAAGCCGGCTGCGCGCCTAGTCCCTGCCAATGCCGGCTTCGACCGTGCCCGGGCGCAGCGGGCCGTCGATGGCCTGTTGCGAGCCAGCGAGGGCCTGTCGCCCGTCGCGTTGTCGATCAAGGAACTGGTCAACAAAGGACGGCGGTAAGCAACGCTACGCCGCCTGACCCCTACCCATCCTCCAGGTGCAGCAGCAGCGCCACCGCGAGCATCAGGCCGGCCCCGGCCGGCGCCCAGGCCGCCAGCTCCGCCGGCAGCGCGCCTGACTGCCCGAACTCCTCCGCCACCTTGCTCACCACGAACAGCGCGAAGCCCGCCGCGACGCCGCTGCCGATCATCCGCGCGACGCCGCCGCGCCGGGTCGTCCGCATGCTGAACCCGGCCGAGACCAGCGCCATCGTGCCCGCCAGCAGCGGCAGCGCCAGGAGCGCCTGGAAGTGCAGCCGATGGCGGATCGCCGAGAACCCCGACCGCTCCAGCAGCGCGATGAAGTCCGGCAGCGCCCACACAGACAGCGTGTCGGGGCTGGCGAAGCTCTCCTGCACCCGGCCCACCGTCAGGTCCGTCGCCAGGCGCGTGGCCCCAATCGGCTCCGGCAGGTGGTCTGCCGTCATCCGCCGGGCGTCCTCCAGCATCCAGTAGCCGCGCCCGAGCGTCGCCCGCGTGCTCTCGATCCGGCTCAGCAGCCGGTCGGCGCCGTCCAGCCGGAACACGCTGACCTCGCGGCCCACCAGCTCCTTGCCGCGGAGCGTCACTCCCCGCGCGTGCAGGATCGCGACGCCCGAGGGGTCCAGCTCCCGGTCGGACTGCCGCAGCCACAGCTGCCCGCCCTGCAGCGCCATCGGCCCGCCGCCGGTGCGGAGGTAGGCGTTGTCCAGCACCTCCGCCCGCGCCAGCATCAGGGACGACAGCGGGCTGATCCCTGCGGTGCCCACGGCCCCCAGCAGCGTGGCGCAGAGGAGCGGCGCCGCCAGGAACTGCCACGCCGACACGCCCGACGCGCGGGCCACGATCAGCTCGCTGCTGCGCGTCAGCCGCCAGAAGGCGATGATGCCGCCCAGCAGCACCGCGAAGGGCAGGATCTGCATGGCGACAAAGGGCAGCCGCAGCGCCGCGATCTGCATGACCAGGCCGAACGTCGCGTCGGGCTTGGTGGCGGAGCGGCGCAGCAGCTCGATGAAGTCGAACAGCGACACGACGCCCGCCAGCGCCGCGAGCATGGCGAGCACGGCCAGCAGGAACTGCCGGGCAATGTACAGGGACAGGGTGACGGCCATGGCCCGCCCAGATCGGAAGAGCG
>CAHJXG010000138.1 GCA_903644035.1 Rhodospirillales bacterium | reverse complement strand
TCGCGACGTAGGCGAGGCTCCCCAGGGCGGCTGAGCCGAGCAGCCGCAGCACCGAGGCGCTGAACGGCTCGCTCTGGCCGGTCCAGGCGAGGCCCGCCCCCGACAGCGTTCCCGCCATCACGGCGCACGCCGCGGCAACGCGCCAGCAGCGCGCGAGCAAGGGGCCGAGCGGCATGCGCTGGGTCACGGCCATGACGGCCAGCAGCATCGAGTTCTCAAGCACGATGGCGATGGCAGCGCCCGTGGCGGCGCCCGGCAGGCCATGGAGGCGCAGCAGCGCGGCGATCAGCACGACCTTGGCCAGCAAGCCCGTCAGGACGACGGCGCAGGTCGTCGCGAGGTGGCCGTGCGTTCGCAGCAGCATGAACGCCAGGTTGCCGAACGTGGCGAAGCCGCAGGCCAGGCTGAGCACCTGGATGACCGGCACGACGAGCAGCCAGCGCTCCCCGAGCGCCACGCGCACCAGCGGGTCCGCGACCATCGACAGGCCCAGGCACACGGGCCAGGTGATCAGCATCGAGTGGGCGGCCAGGCGGGTGAACAGGGCGCGGCTGCCGCCCTCGCGCCGGGTCGCGCTGAACCCGGAGTAGGCGGCGCGGCCGAGCGGGTCCACGATCTCGCTTGCCGGCAGCACGGCGATCTCGATGCCCAGCGCATAGGCGCCGACGCTGCCCGGCCCAAGCGAGCGTCCGATGACGAAGGCATCGACCCGCTCCTGCATCATCTGCGTGACGGCCAGCACCCAGGTCCAGGCCGAGAACAGCGTCAGCCCGCGCCAGGCCGCGAGCGAGGGGCGCGGGCGATACGGGTGCATCCAGTACGACGCGGCCACCCGGACGATGCAGAATACCGCCTGGCCCGCGATCAGCGCCCAGTAGGAGCGGAACAGCGCCGCGGCGGCGATGGTGACGGCGACGCTGAGCGCGCGCGGCAGGATGTTGAGCAGGAACTCCTTGTGGAACTGGAAGTCGCGGCGGAACTCCACGGTGCCGATGTTCAGCCAGCCGTCGATGACCGAGAGCGCGGCCAAGGCCAGCAGCAGCGTCCTGAGCCTCGGCTCACCAAAAAACTCCGCGACCGGCCAGGCGGCCCCGGCGACCATCAGGCCGGTGAGCACGCCGCGCATGGCGTTCATCGTGAAGGCCGTGTCGTACATGGCCCGGGTCGGCTCGCGCTCGCGGATCAGGGCGTCGTCGGTGCCGAGCGCCGACAGGGAATTGACCGCCTGGGTGAAGGCGGCACCCAAGGCGACCACGCCAAAATCCTCCGGCAGCAGCAGGCGCACCAGGATCAGCGTGCTGAGCAGACCGAGCATCCGGGTCGCCATCCGCCAGCCGATCACCCAGCCGGCGCTGAGCGCCGTCCGGGCCAGGATGCTGTCGCTCATGCGTGGGCGGCCTGCGCGGCCGGATGGTCGCGCATCCGCACGGCCGCGTCGAAGATCTCATCCGGCGTGCCCACCTTGCCGCCGACTTCGCCCAGGAAAAACTCGAAGTAGCCCTCCAGCCAGGCCAGCATGCGCTGGAGGTCGGCGGCGGTGCGGACATAGGGCGTGCAGCCCGGCTGCAAGGATGGGCTGTGATAGCCGACCACGAACAGGCGGTGGCCCTGGGCCAGCATCACCCGGGTCAGCCGCTGCGCCTCGTTCAGCCGGGTGCCCTCCGGCGTCAGCTGGATGCGGTCGAGCAGCCGGCCCCGTGCCAGGATGCCGCCAAGCCGCAGCGGGCGCAGCAGCGGGGCGCCGGCCGGCCCCAGCAGCCCCGGGAAGCCGGCCAGCGCCCCGGTGACCCCGACCGTCACGGGCAGCTCGAGCACGGTCTGCTCGGCGTCGAGCCAGAACGGGGAGGCATGGGCGTCCCGGTAGTCCGGCCCGCCGTTGCCGTCGCCCGGGAAGTACGGACGCACGCTGCAATCGATGCGGTAGCCCATCGCGGCCAGCAGGCCCGGCGTGTTCGGGCCAAGCCCGTAGCGGCCCGACCGGTAGAGCGTCGGCCGGGTGCCGAGGTTCGCCTCGATCACGTCGGTGAGCACGCGCAGCTTCGCCGCCTCCAACCCCTTGGGCAGGTTGCCGGGATACGAGTTGCGCTCGCACAGCTCCTCCTCGATGGGCGGGTTGAGCCAGGGGTGCAGCTGCGTGCCGATGCCGCAGGCGCCGGATTGCAGGAACTCCAGCAGCGGCGCGTAGCCGTCGCGCTGCGCGGCCACGGGGTAGTCGACGGCGTAGGTCGGCACGCAGCCGAACCGCTCGAAGATGCGCTGCGCCAGCACCTGGTGGCGCATGGCCAGGATGCCGCTGGTCGGCGGCGGGATCTTGGCCCAGTCGAACTCCTCCTCGGTATCGACGATCACCAGCAGCACGGGCCGCCGCAGGCCGGGGTCGGCGGGCACGACCGGCTGGCCGAACAGCCGGGACGGCCCGGTCCGGGCCAACGCCTGGCTGACCTGCCGCTTCACGTCGAGCAGGGGACCGGGCAGGTAGGAGACGGCGAGGCGGGCCAGCCGTCCCGCGGTCGGGTCCGTCCGCACGAGGCGCAGCCCCAGCTCGCGCGCCAGCCTCACGTCGCGCTCATGCAGCGCGGCGCCGGCGGACT
>CAHJXG010000137.1 GCA_903644035.1 Rhodospirillales bacterium | reverse complement strand
GCCGGGCTGGCGTGGGAGGGCGCGGTCGTGCTGCTCGGCATCCGCCCCGCCACCGTGCCGCGGCTGTCGGCCATCCTCGCGGCGGTGGCGGCGACGCCGGGCGCCTACTTCGACGGGATCCTGCGCACGCTGGCGGAAACGCTGATCGGCTTCGCCGCGGGCGCCGCGGTGGGCGTGCTGAACGGCGTCGCGTTCTTCCGCTGGCCGCTGCTGCGCGACATGCTGTTCCCGATCTTCGTCGTGTCGCAGACCATCCCGGTGATCGCCTTCGGCGCGCTGGTGGTGCTGTGGTTCGGCAACACGCTGCTGGCCAAGGCCGTCATCGCCTTCTATCTGACCTTCTTCCCGGTCACGGTGAACACCCTATTGGGCCTCCAATCCGTGGACCCGGCGCAGGTCGCCCTGCTCCGCAGCTTCGGGGCCGGGGCGCGCAGCCTGATGCTGCGGCTGCAGCTGCCGGCGGCGCTGCCGCAGATGTTCGTGGCGTTCCGGCTGGGCGCCTCGCTCAGCCTCGTGGGCGCCATCGTCGGCGAGTGGTTCGGCGACACGACGGGGCTGGGCGTGCTGCTGCTGCAGGCGATGTATGCCGAGAACGTCGTGGGCCTCTGGGCGGCGATCCTCTGCTCCGCCGTGCTCGGCACCGGCCTCTTCGCCGCGGTCGCCGGCGCCGAGCGGCTCCTGGTGTTCTGGGGCGCCGAGCAATGAGCCGCACGGCGGCGCGCGGCATCTTCGGCGCGCTGCTGCTGGTCGCCGCCTGGGAAGGGGCGGCGCGCGGCTTCCATCTGCCCGCCTACACGCTGCCGGCGTTCAGCGCGATCCTCGGCTCGGTGTGGGAGCAGCGGCTTGTGCTGCTGGCGGCGGGCGGCGTGACGCTGGCGGAGGCGCTCGCGGGCTACGCCATCGGATCGCTGATCGGCACCGCCCTGGCGGTGCTGCTGGTGGTCGCGCCCTGGACCCGGCGCGGCCTGATGCCGGCCCTGCTCGCGGCCAACTCGGTGCCGGTCGCCGCCTACTCGCCGCTGGTGCTCCTATGCCTTGGGCTTGGCGCGTCGTCGAAGATCGCGATGGTGGCGCTGGCGGTGGGGTTCACCGTGTTCCTCAGCGCGCTGGCCGGGTTCGACCGGGTGGACCGGCGCGCGGTGGGCCTGCTGCGCAGCTTCGGCGCCGGGCCGTTCTCGATCCTGTGGCGGCTGCGCCTGCCCACGGCCCTGCCGCTGATCGCGTCGGGGATGCGGGTCGCCACCGTGCGGAGCCTGATCGTCGCGATCGTGACGGAGATGCTGGGCGCCTATGGCGGCCTGGGCTGGATCATCTACCAGGCCGTCGTGCAGATCGACTTCGTGCAGGTCTGGTCGGCGATCTTCGTCGCCTCGACCCTGAGCCTGGGTTTTTTCGGGCTGATCGGCGCGGCCGAGCGGCGCATCGTGTTCTGGAAGTGACCCATGCGGCCGCGGGGCGCAGGCGCTTCGGTCATCATCCTGCAATCTTGTGTTGCAGTAACGACACTCAATCGGCCATGGCCAGCTTTGTTATAATTCTAATAACGAAACATCTTGCTTCGCTGCATCCAAGGAAGGAGGTTGACGGTATAGCGCAGGCGGCATGTGAATCGAATCGCCGCGCATAACGTTGGGAGCCACCTTTCATGCATAATCCAGTTGCCTTGACTGAGCCGACCCAGGACGGCGTCAACCGCCGCGCGCTGATCGGCCAGTTCGGCAAGACCGCCGCCGCCGTCATGGCGGTGGGTGCCGCGGCCACGGCCGGCGTCGCGCTCACCAGCCTGCCGGCCGAGGCGCAGGGCATCACCGACATCGACATCCTGAACTTCGCGCTGAACCTCGAGTATATCGAGGCCCAGTACTACATCCGCGCGTTCCTGGGCCGTGGCCTCGACGCCACCGACATCAACGACCCCAACGGCGTCGGCAATGCGGGCTTCGTGCTGGGCGGCTCGGCCGTGCCGTTCAAGACCGCGTCCATCGCCGCCTACGCGCAGAAGATCACCATCGACGAGGTCAACCACGTCCGCTTCCTGCGGCGCGTGCTCGGCAAGGCCGCTGTGGCGCAGCCGAACATCGACCTGCTGAACAGCTTCAACGCCCTGGCGCTCGCGGCGAAGCTCGTCCCGGATGCCAACACGCAGTTCAACCCGTTTGCCGACGAGGTCAGCTTCCTGCTCGGCGCGTTCATCTTCGAGGACGTGGGCGTCACCGCCTATGCCGGCGCGGCACGGCTGCTGCAGAACAAGGACTACCTGGACGCCGCCGCCAGCATCCTCGCGATCGAGGCCTACCATGCCGGCACGGTCCGCACCGTGCTCGGTGGGCTGGGGCAGCAGGCTGCCGCCAACGCCATCTCCGCCGTCCGCGCGTCCGCGGGCAACGGCAAGGAGCAGCCCTTGTCGTCGGCCAACCTGAGCGTCAACACCTCGCCTGCAGACAGCGACTCGCTTGCCTACCGCCGCACAGCGGCGGAGGTGCTGAACATCGTGTATGTCGGCCGCAGCACCGGCGGCGGCTTCCTGCCGAACCAGGCCAACGGCACCATCCGCTGACAGTGGGCGGGGCGGACGGAGCCCGTCCGCCCCGCCTTGCCGCCTGCGCCTCTGCCAGCAGCCAGGCTGGCGACCTAAGAAACCTCTGAATGCTCGCGGATCGAGAGGCCGGCCGCCTCCCCCGGGGCCGGCCCCACGGCGTGCAGCACCGCCCGCATCGCCTCCTCCCCGGCGCGCCACCGGTCGGCGAACGTCGCCCGGGAGAAGTCGAGCACCTTGCCGGCGCCCGCTTCGTCGAGGCCGGCGCGGTAGCTGAGATAGTGCATCTCCACAGGCCGCGGGCGGCCCTCGGCGAGCAGCGCCGCGATCTCGGGATCGGCGTGCAGCTCGGGCGGCAGCCGCGCGCCGAGGCGGCCGATCACGGCACGCAGCCGCTGCTCCCGCTCCTGCCCTTCCCAAAGCCGGCGCGACTGGTTGCCGAACGCCAGGTCGGTCGCGCGCGACAGGCTGGCACCCAGCGTGTGCGGGCGGCTGCCCTCCGGCGCGAACAGGTCGATGACGAAGCACAGTGCGCCGGCAAAGGCCGGGTCGTCGAGCACGAGATCGAGCGGCGCGTTGGAGGACAGCCCGCCATCGGCCAGCAGCCTTCCCTCGACCTCGATGGGGGCGAACATGGGCAGCAGGGCGCAGGATGCCACGACATGCTCCGGCCCGACCGTCGTGCCGCGGGCCGTGTCGAAGACCACGCGCTCGCCGCTGACGACGTCCGTGGCGACGAGGCTGAGGCGCACGCCGCCTCGATTGATGCGGTCGAAGTCAACCAGTTCCGCAAGCTGCGCGTGCAATGGCGCCAGGTCGTACAGGGCGGACACGTCATCCGCGCCGAGCCGCGGACTGCCGGAGAGGCGCGGACGAAATATGCCGGGCCGGCCGAAGAACAGCGTTTCCATGACGCTCGCCTGGTTGTGCGCCTGCCGCCAGGCGCCTGCGTCCGGGACGCCGAACCAGAAGGACGTGACCGGCGTCGGGTCCGCCGTCGCCATCTGCCAGAATTGCCGGAGGCGGGCGATGCGGTGCTCCGGCGCGTTGCCCGCGATGATCGCGGCCGTCACGGCGCCGATCGAGCTTCCCAGCACCCAGTCCGGATGCAGCCCCTCGCCCTCCTGCAGCGTGGCATATGCGCCGCCTTCGTAGGCGCCCAGCGCGACCCCGCCGGCAAACACGATGGCGGTGGGGCGGCCCGGAGGGTGCGTTCGGCTGTCGTCTGGCATGGGGGGCGGTTCTCTGCTGATGGGGTGCGGCGGGGGTCGGCGCGTTTGCCCGCGTCAGGTCCCGCAGAACGTCCGGTAAGACGGATCGACCTGCTCGGGCGGCAGGGCGTATCGCTCTAAGCCGGGCCGTTCCTCGAATGGCCTCGCCGTCACGTCCAACAGGGCTTCGAACGGACGAAGGTCATCCTCCAGGGCGGCGGCGAGCGCCGCCTCGACAAGGTGGTTGCGCGGGATAACCGCCGGGTTCAGCCGGTGCAGGGCGGCGGCGCGCGCGGTCGGCGGCGCAGGCTCCGCGGCCAGCCGGGCGAGATCGGAAGAGCGTCGTGTAGGGAA
>CAHJXG010000136.1 GCA_903644035.1 Rhodospirillales bacterium | reverse complement strand
ATGCAGGTTGACCGCCCGGTCATAGTGGCGGCGCAGCACGGACAGGTCGCGGTGGCGCCAGATCGCCTCGTGGAGGTCGCGGACGAGCCGCGCGGCGGGATCGTCCTGCAGCTCGCGCGTGTCGGGACCCGGCCGGGCCTCGTCAAAGGCGAGCGCGGGCGCCGCGTCCCTGGCCTGATCGGCCTGTGCCCAGCGCCGGCCGACCTCGCGCGGCTCAAGCCCGGCCTGGCGGATCGCGGCGGACTGGTCCATGACCAGCCATTCCTCGTAGATCTGGTTGTCCCGGGCGGCGCAGTCCGCGATGGCGCGGAACGCGAGGGGGCGCCCGGTCGGCGCGCCGAGCGGGCCGAAGCCGCGGTGGGTCTGCGTCATCATCGACCGGTGCGACGAGAGCAGTCCGCGCTCAGGCGCTCCCGACCAGATGACGTCCTCGCCGAGGATCAGGCGATCCGGAAACTGATGCAGCTTCTCGAGCGTGCTGGCGACGACCGCCGCGACGCCCGGGGCCGTTCCCATCCCGGTGTGGACGAGGCAGTCGGGCGCGTAGAAGCGGTGGATCGACGCGACGTCCCGCCCCTCCCAGATGCGCTCGGTGATCCGCAGGATGTAGTCGGGGAAGTCCGCGAATTCCGGATCGAACCCAGCGAGCGCCATGGAAGCCTCCGTGTGAGACGGGTGACGGGCGGCCAGGGCACGGCCGCGCCGATGACCGGCAGCCGCGTGCCCTACGACACGGCGCCCGTGCCGTAGGCGCCGACGAGCGGCTCGCCCTCGGCATAGCGGGTGATCCGGTAGGGGTGCAACGGCAGGTCCGGTTCTTGGCCGAGCAGCGACTGCGCCAGCATCCGCCCGATCATCGGTGACAGCTTGAACCCATGTCCGCTGAACCCGAACGCGACCTGGATCCCGTCCAGCCCCGGCACCCGGCCCAGCACCGGGTTCCAGTCCGGCGTGGTGTCGTACAGCCCGGACCAGGACCGCAGCAGGCGGCCCTCCGCGAAGGCGGGCAGGCGCTCCGCCGCCTGGGCGGCCTCGTCCAGCAGGGCGTCCGTGTCGGCCTCGACCTGCGGCGTGTCGGGGTCCGTCGTCTCGGTGCCGTCCAGCCCCGATCCCACCATGAGGGTCCCGCCCTGCGGGCGCATGTACAGCCGCGCGGGCGAGGCGAGGTCCTTCAGCACCGGCAGGTCCGACGTGTAGGCCGCGTCCGCCATCAGGAAGAAGATGTGGTGGACGGTGATGCCGAACGGGATGTCGATGCCGGCCCACGCCGCGGCGGCGCGGCTCCAGACGTTCACGGCGGACAGCACGGCGCCGGCATGGATCGGCCCGGCATCCGTCTGCACGCCGGTGATCCGGTCGCCCTCCCGCAGCAGGCCCGTGACGGCGGTGCCGGTCCGGACCTCCGCCCCCAATCGCCGCGCGGCGCGGGCGAAGCCGGTCGTGACCAGGTAGGGGTCGGCGAACCCCGCCTCCGCCTCGAAGCCGATCGCGTCGATGTCGTCCAGGTGCAGCCAGGGATGCCGGGCCAGGGCGTCGGCACGGTCGAGCAGCCCGCACTCGATGCCCATGCCCCGCTGCATCGCGACCGACTGCCGCACGACCGCCGACGCGCCGCCCGGCGGCGCCACGATCAGGTAGCCCGACCGGACCAGCCCGGCATCCGCCTCCGGGTCGTCCAGCAGCCCGGCGAAATCCTCGAACATGCGCAGGCTGGCGCGGGCGATCGCCACGTTCGGCGCGACGGAGTAGTGGGTGCGGACGATGCCGGACGACAGGGCGGTCGAGCCGCCCGCGATGTCCCCCCGCTCCAGCAGCAGCGCGCGGCGGCAGCCCAGCCGGGCCAGGTGGAACAGGGTCGCCGCGCCGATCACGCCGCCGCCGATCACCACGGCGTCATAGGTGTCCGGCATGGCTCAGGCCCCCCGCGCCATAAGGTCTGGCAGACGCTGCCGTCCCTGCCGGACCATCCAGGGACAGCCGCGGCGCACGACGTGCCGCCGCCCGACCGCGCCGCCCATTCCCACGGGATCATGACTGATGCTCATCCTGAAAACCCGCTGCTTGAAGTCTTGATCGTGCCAGCGTCGCGACACCCGGCGATGAAAGGGCGACATGGAACCAAACAGCCGGCGCGCGCCTACACCGTCTCCGTCCGCACGCCTCCACCACGCCTGAGGACGCTGCCATCCGCCCCGGGCGCGAGCCAGTGCCGGATGTCCGCCGCGGGACGGGGGCGGTCGAACAGGAAGCCCTGCACCTCCGTGCATCCATCCCGACGAAGCTGATCAAGCTGCTCCTCTGTTTCCACCCCTTCCGCCGTCGTGGTCATACCCAGCTCATGGGCAAGGTCAAGAACCGACTTGACGATGGCCCGGCAGTCCGGACGGTAGGCCATCTCGCGGACGAACGACTGATCGATCTTGAGCTTGTCGAACGGGAAGCTGCGGAGGTAGCTCAGGGAGGAGTAGCCGGTCCCGAAATCATCCAGCGCGGTCCGCAGGCCCAGGGCGCGCAGCTCGTGCAGGGTCGCCAGCACCGTCTTGCTGTCCTGCAGCAGCGCCGACTCCGTGATCTCCAACTCCAACCGGCGCGCAGGCAGGCCGGAGCGTTGCAGCGCCTGGCGCACGGCTGCCACAAGCCCGGGGCTGTAGAACTGGACCGGCGAGAGGTTGACCGCGACCATGACGTCGCCGGGCCAGGTCACCGCGTCGGCGCAGGCCTGGGCCAGCACCCACTCGCCCATCGGCACGATCAGGCCGAGTTCCTCGGCGATGGGGATGAACTGCACCGGCGGGATCAATCCCCGGTCCGGGTGGCGCCACCGGATCAAAGCCTCGAACCCGCTCACGCATTGGCCCTGCAGGTGGAACACCGGCTGGTAGAACACCTCGAACTCGTTCTGGGCCAGGGCCTCGCGGAGGTCGCGCTCCAGGGTCCGCCGCGCCCGCATCTGCTCATCCATGCCGCTTTCGAACAGGCGGAAGCTGCCGCGCCCGTCGGCCTTGGCGCGGTAGAGCGCGAGGTCCGCGCTTCGCAGCAGGGTGTCGGCCGAGCACAGGTCGGGGGTGACGACGGCGATCCCCACGCTCGCCCCGACGACGGCCCGGTCCCCGCCGAGGTCATAGGGGGCGCCGAGCTTCTCCACGATCCGCTGCGCCAGCTCGCTGGCGCGCTCCGGCTGGCGGGCGCCGCATTGCAGGACGGCGAACTCGTCGCCGCCGAGCCGGGCCACCATGTCGCCGTCGCGCACGCATTCGCGGAGCCGCCCGGCGACGGCCTTCAGCAGCATGTCGCCGACCGGGTGGCCGAGCGTGTCGTTCACCTGCTTGAAGTGGTCGAGGTCGAGGCAGAGCAGGGCGATGCCGTCGCCCCACCGCCGCTGCTGCATCAGCGCCTCCTGCAGCCGGTCATGGAACATCAGGCGGTTCGGCAGGCCAGTGAGCGCGTCGTGATGCGCCATGAAGAAGATCCGGGCGTTCTGCGCCAGCAGCTCATGATCGCGCCGCTCCAGGGCACGGTTCTGCTGCTCGACCTTCGTCCTAGCCTGGGCGAGCAGGCGGTTGCGCCGGAGAAGGGCGCCGATCAGGCCGAAGGCGCACAGCGTGAGCGCGCCCAGGATCGACGCGAACAGCCAATGCAGGTTGCCGAGCTGCCGCCTGTCCTGCGCGGCGAGTTCGCCGCCATGGGTGTTCGAGGCCGCCGCTAGGCGCGCCATCGGAGCGTTCAGCGCGCCGAACAGCGCATGCAGCCGGCGCAGCCGACCCGGCGTGGCCGGCTCCTCCATGATGGCCTGCCCGACGCGCATCGTCCTGCGGAACTCAGCCGCGATGGCGGCGAATTCGGGCGATGCGGAGACGAGCCCGGCGAGCTCGCCGCTCTCAAGCACCTGGGCGCGGTTCATGACGATATCGAACCAGAGCTGGACGTCATCCTCGTCCACCCCGCTGTCGGGCACCAGGGCCGCCATCGTCAGGCCCTCCAGCCGCGAGATCTCCAGGGCCGCCTGGCTGACCAGCCAGGTGGGGTTGTAGCGGGAGACCTCGCGCAGCGTCTGCTGCTGCTGCACGATCAGGGAGGACGTGTAGGCGGCGGCGAGCGCCAAGGCCAGCACCAGGCCAAGCAGGCCCAGCTTGACCAGGCGCGCCCTCTTGACCCGCAACAGACGCCTCACCGTTATTTCACGACGAGCTTCGCCACTTGCCAGGCGGAGCGGCCGTAGTACTGCTGGGACCTCAATTCGAACTCGCTGTCGTAGGGATAGACGATGAACAGCGGCCCCTTGTCGCGCACCGGCATGTCTGCGCCGTCGCGCTTCATCGCCAGGAGCACGCCGTAGCGCCCGAAATCGGATATCGGGATGTCGGTGATGTAGTCGTTGAGCGCGATCGCCATCACATGGTCCCCAGACGCGCCGACGGCCTGCATGAGGCGCTGCATCCGCACCCCCTCGAACCGCACCAGCCCTCGATACCAGGGCGTCGTCGTCTCGAACCCGTCCATGCCCAGCGCCTCGAGCATGGGCCGGTCGAACACCGCGGCATCGCCGTCGTTCGTGTTCGCGATCGCCCCGGTGACGGTCAGTATCTTCCTCCCGGCCGGCAGCGGCAGGCCGGCCTTGGCCGGACGGGCCAGAGCGCCGGCCACGCCGATGCCGATCATCGACCGTCGGGACAGCGCGACCGTCATGGGCGGCCTCCCGCACGCAGCGTCTCGGCGTGGCCGTAGGTCCTCGTTGACCGAAACGGCCTGCGCCGGGTCGCGGCGGCCTGGGTGCCGGTCCGTTGCGTTTGGTCGAGCAGCATGGCTCACTCCCTGTGAGGATCGAGGTTTCGGAAACCGGCGAAGCCGCGGCGCGGTCGAGGCCACCCGCCGCGGACCACGCGGGGCGCCCGTGCAGCCCCCGTGAACACGCGCCCCGAGCCGCGCATGGCTGGACATCTCGCCGGCACAGGCCTCCGGGCCTGCCGGGCAGCGGCTCTCCTCG
>CAHJXG010000135.1 GCA_903644035.1 Rhodospirillales bacterium | reverse complement strand
CTCGATCAGCACGCTCGCCACCACCGCGGCGTCGGCGACCCGCACGGCCTGCGCCGCCTGGGCCGGGGTGCGGACGCCGAAGCCGATGGCCACCGGCAGGTCGGTGTGGGCGCGCACGCGGGGGATCGCGAGCGCCAGGTCCTCCGCCGCCGCCGACCGCGTGCCGGTGATGCCGGCGATGGCCACGTGATAGACGAAGCCCCCGGCGCCGTTGAGCACCAGCGGCAGGCGCGCGTCGTCCGTGGTGGGCGCCACCAGGCGGATCAGGTCCAGGCCGGCGGCGTCGATGTGGGACATCAGCTCGTCCGCCTCCTCCGCCGGCATGTCGACCACGATGAGGCCATCCACGCCGGACGCCTCCGCATCGCGGCAGAAGCGCTCGGGACCGTAGGCGAGGATCGGGTTGAGGTAGCCCATCAGCACGACGGGCGTCTCCGTGTCCTCGCGCCGGAACTGCTTCACCATGTCGAGCGTGCCCGGCAGCGTGCCGCCGGCCTTGAGCGCCCGCTGGCCCGCGCGCTGGATGGTCGGGCCGTCGGCCGCGGGGTCGGTGAAGGGCACGCCGATCTCGATCAGGTCGGCGCCCGCCGCCGGCATCCCGCGCAGGATCTCCATGGAGGTGGCGGCGTCGGGGTCGTAGGCCTCCAGGAAGGGGATCAGCCCCCCCCGCCCTTCTGCCTTCAACCGGGCGAAGCGGGCGGCGATCCGCCCGGTGCCGCCCCCGCTCACAACGCCCCCGCTCACAACGCCTGGCCCAGGTGCTGCGCCACGGTGAAGATGTCCTTGTCGCCGCGGCCCGACAGGTTCAGCACGATGGTCTCGTCCGGCTTCATCGTGGGCGCCAGCTTGGCGATGTAGGCCAAGCCGTGCGCCGTCTCCAGCGCGGGGATGATGCCCTCGAGCTTCGAGCAGAGCTGGAACGCCTCCAACGCCTCGCTGTCCGTCGCCGCCACGTAATCGACCCGGCCGATGTCGTGCAGCCAGGAATGCTCCGGCCCGATGCCGGGATAGTCGAGGCCGGCGGAGATCGAGTGCGCCTCGGTGATCTGGCCGTCGCGGTCCTGGAGCAAATAGGTCTTGTTGCCGTGCAGCACGCCGGGGCTGCCGCCGTTGATCGCCGCCGCGTGCGCGCCGCTGTCCAGGCCGCGGCCGGCGGCCTCGACGCCGTAAAGCTTCACGCTGGGATCATCGAGGAACGGGTGGAAGATGCCCATGGCCGAGGACCCGCCGCCCACCGCGCAGACGATGGCGTCCGGCAGCTTGCCTTCGGTCGCCAGCATCTGCTCCCGCGTCTCGTCGCCGATCACCGACTGGAAGTCGCGCACCATGGTGGGATAGGGGTGCGGGCCGGCCACGGTGCCGATGCAGTAATAGGTGTCCTCGACGTTGGCGACCCAGTAGCGCAGGGCCTCGTTCATCGCGTCCTTGAGCGTGGCCGCGCCGGAGGTCACGGCGTTCACCTCGGCGCCCAGCAGCTTCATGCGGAACACGTTGGGCTGCTGCCGCTCCACGTCGGTGGCGCCCATGAACACGAGGCAGGGCAGGTTGAACAGCGCGCAGGCCGTGGCCGTCGCGACGCCATGCTGCCCGGCGCCGGTCTCGGCGATGATGCGCGTCTTGCCCATGCGCCGGGCCAGCAGGATCTGGCCGAGCACGGCGTTGATCTTGTGCGCGCCGGTGTGGTTCAGCTCCTCGCGCTTGAAGTAGATCTTGGCGCCGCCGAAATGCTGGGTCAGCCGCTCGGCATACCAGAGCGGGCTGGGGCGGCCGACGTAGTCCTTCAGCAGGCGGCGCCACTCGGCCTCAAAGGCCGGGTCGTTCTGGGCGTCGTGATAGGCCTCCTGGACCTCCAGCACGTTTGGCATCAGCGTCTCGGCGACGAAGCGCCCGCCGAAGGTGCCGAAGCGCCCGCGGCTGTCTGCGCCGCTGCGAAGGCTGTTTGGCAGGATCTCGTTCAAGGCCGGCACTCCTATTGGTCAAGTTGCGGAGGTGGGGATCGAGGCAAAACCCGGGAGAGCATCATCCGCTGATCCCGTCGTTATTATGAAGTCTATACCAAGACGTGACTTTTCCCGTATGGAACCTTGCAGCCGTCGGTATGGGACCAACGGCGCTCAACGGCCTTCCGGCAAGCCGTCAACCGCCCGCAGCGCATCGACGAAGGTGCCGGCCTCGGCGACCTGCAACCCCGCGAGGTTGATGCGGCCGCTGCCGGCCATGTAGATGCCGTGGTCGCGGCGCAACGCCGCCACGGCGGCCGGTGCGATGGGCAGTTGCGAGAACATGCCGCGCTGCCGCGACAGGAAGGCGAGCCGATGGTCGGTCGCGGCCAGGGCCTCCCGCACGGCGTTGATGCGCCGGCACATGCCGTCAAGCTCCGCGCGCCAGGTCCGCGACAGCTCGGGGGAGTCGAGCACGATCCGAACCGCCGCCGCCCCATGGTCCGGCGGCATCGACCAGTTCACCCGGGCGAGCGCCAGCAGGTTGCCGAACGCGACCGACGCGGTCCCGGCATCGGCGGCGAGCACGAACAGCGCCCCGGTCCGCTCGCGGTAGAGGCCGAAGTTCTTGTCGCAGGAATAGGCGACCAACGCCTCGGGAACGGCGGCGAGCACCCGGCGCGCGCCGTGGGCGTCGGCCTCGAGGCCGGCGCCCAGGCCCTGGTAGGCGAGGTCGATGAACGGCAGAAGCTCGCGCTCGGCCAAAAGCCCGGCCACCTCCTCCCATTGCGCCGCATCAAGCTCGGCGCCGGTCGGGTTGTGGCAGCAGCCGTGCAGCAGGACGACGTCGCCGGGGTCCGCCGCGGACAGCGCCGCGAGCATGTCGTCGAAGCACAGCGACTGGGTGGCGGGGTCGAAGTAGCGGTATTCAACCACCGTGAGGCCCGCCGCCTCCAGCACCGGGCGGTGGTTGGGCCAGGTCG
>CAHJXG010000134.1 GCA_903644035.1 Rhodospirillales bacterium | reverse complement strand
TCCTGTTCGTCTAGAGGCCTAGGACACCGCCCTCTCACGGCGGTAACAGGGGTTCGAATCCCCTACGGGACGCCAATCAGACATCGTCGTGCTGCCACGTCTGGTAGGGTTGTCGATACCCAACCCGTGGCAAAGCTGAACACGACACAGTCGAGCCGGCGGAAACAGGAAGGGGTTTAACCTCCTGCGCGTTGCCGGTAGTCTCGGTAGGCCAACTTTGCCGAGACATCGCATGTCGTTTCAGAGCACCGCGATTGGACTTGCAGCGGCGCTGCTTGCGGCCATGCCCGCCTATGCAGCGCCGCTGCCGGACCCGGCGGGCATTGTCACATTGCAGATCGAAAACGACTCGGCCTCGCCTCAAAAAGGCACGACCGACCGGTATTACACCAGCGGGTTGCGGCTCGGCTACACGTCGAGCGTCAATGCCGTCCCGGAGGCGCTGGCGGGCCTGGGCCGCGCCGTCTGGGGCGATGGGGTGCAGCGGATCAGCTTTGACATCAGCCAGTCCATTTTTACACCCGGCAACACGCAGATCAGCCCGCCGAACCCGCGCGACCGGCCCTATGCCGGTTACCTGAACGCGACCCTTGGGCTGCTGCATGACAGCGATAATGCCCGCAGCCTCCTGGCGCTGTCACTCGGCGTGATCGGGCCGTCGGCGCTGGGCCGGGGGGTGCAGAACGGGTTCCACGACATCATCGGCGACACGCCCAACCGCGGCTGGTCGTCGCAGCTCAAGGACGAGCCGGCCATTGAACTCCTGGCGGAGCGGACATACCGCCTGCCGGTCATGCAGTTCCACGGGATCGAGACCGACGCGCTGCCGTCCCTCACCGCCGGGGTGGGAACGGTCCGGGACTATGTGCAGGCCGGCGTCAGCCTCCGGCTCGGCCAGGGCCTCGACAGCGATTTCGGGGCGCCGCGCATCCGGCCGGGCCTGAGCGGGTCGGACGCCTACACGCCCACGCGCCCGCTCGCCTGGTACGTGTTCGCCGGCGCCGATGGCCAGGGAGTCGCGCGCGACGTGTTCCTGGACGGCAGCACGTTCCGCGCCCGCAGCCCCTCCGTCGATAAGCGAGCCTTCGTGGGAGAGTTCCAGGCCGGCCTGGCCGTCATGTTCCATGGCGTGCGCGTGACCTATACGCAAACCTGGCAGACCGAGTCGTTCAAGGGGCAGAGGAGTGGCCTGTTCAGCTTCGGCTCGCTGGCGCTGTCGGCCCGGTTCTAACTGGCCGTTTCCGGCACGAGGTCGGCCACGACCCCCGCGCTCTGGCCCGTCTCCGCGTCCGTCAGCATGCGCCAGGTGCCCTGCACCAGGATCTCGCAGGGCCGGAACCGGGCCTTGTAGGCCATCTTGCGGCTCTCCGGCACCCAGTAGCCCAAGTACACATACGGAAGCTTCTGCGCCCGGGCGCGCTCGATCAGCCACAGGATCGCGTAGGTGCCGAGCGACTGCCGCTCGCACTCGGGCGCGAAGAAGCTGTACACCGCCGAGAGGCCGTCGCCGAGCCGGTCGGTCAGGCATCCGCCGATCAACCGCTCGCCGGGGCCGCGGAACTCGGTGATGGTGGTCTCGATCGGCGTGTCCTCGATCATGGCGCGGTAGTCGTAGAAGCTCATGGTGGCCATGTCGCCGTCGCCGTGCCGCGCCTGCTGGTAGCGTTGGAAGAGCTGGAACTGCTCCGCCGTGGCGCGCGCGGGCATGTTGTAGCCCTCGACGCCCGCATTGGCCCGGCTGATGCGGCGCAGGCCGCGATCGGGCAGGAACGTCGCCACCGGTATCCGAATCGGCACGCAGGCCTGGCAGGAGGGACAGACCGGGGCATAGGCGATGTTGTGGCTGCGGCGGAAGCCGGCGCGCGACAGCCGGTCATGCAGGTTGTCCGCGTCCGGCCCCGTGATCTCCGTCACCACCTTGCGTTCGGTCCGGCCCGAGACGTAGGGGCAGGGGAGCGGAGCCGTGGTGTAGAAGAACTGCGGTCGGCGCGGCGGCTTGTAGGTCATGCGTATCCGGATCCCCGGGGCATGTTCCCGAAATCGGCGGGCGCGGTCAACGCCCCATCCAAGGCCCGGGCACGGACGACGACCACGCCCGACACCAAGTCATGCAGCGTCCGGTGCCGCGTGGTCAGCAAGGCCGCCGCCAGCCAGACCACCCCGGCCCCCAGCGTCAGCCATAGCCCGGCGGTGAACAGGATCGCCTGCAGCAGCGACGGCCGGCCCAGATCCTGGTCCCGCCGCACCACCAGGTCCATCATCACCTGACCCGGCGTGGCGCTGCGCCCGCCCGCGACGAACAGGACGTGGTAGACAAGCGGCACGACCGGCAGCAATCCGAGCAGCGGCAGCCCAAGCCCCAGCGTCAGCAGCCCGAAGCCGACCAGCACGACCCACAGCACCGCGACGATCCCACCCACGAGCAGCAGGTCGATCAGCCACGCCCAGACGCGGCGGAGCAGCACGCCCTCAAGCAGCGGGGCGTCATCCAGGACATGTCCGGTGGAGTATGCGCTCATGGCACCAATCCTATGCGATCCGAAACGGCGGCGGGCTGAGGGCCGATCGCGATCGATGTGTTGTCCCGCCAGCGCATCATCAAGGAGGTTGCCGTACGACGGAACGGGTTGCCGGACTGCCCCGGCGTCAACGCGAACAGGCTGCGGTCGAGATCGTCCAGGTCATAGACCCCGCGATAGCCGGCGCCGTGCACCGACGCCCAGGAGTCGCCCCGCATTCCGCCGCGATACACCGTCGTGTCGTCGCCGGGCTGCACGATCCTGGACGTGGTGAGCCGGCCGAGCACGGGCAATGTTCCCAGCAGGGGATGCGAGAAAACAGCCTGGTGCGCGCGGCCCCACAGCCAGTCGTCCGGCTGCGGGCCGTGGGCGGCGGCAAGGCTGCCCGTCGCGGCCTTCAACGCCTCGGCCAGCATCGGCCCGCAGTCGCCCTCGCACCAATCCGCGCCGCCCGGAGACAGCGCCCGGGCCGCCAGGTCCGCACGCG
>CAHJXG010000133.1 GCA_903644035.1 Rhodospirillales bacterium | reverse complement strand
GGCGGACACGTCGGCGGGCGGTTGGGTCAGCCGGGCCTGCACGGGCGTGGCGAGCACCCGGCCCCACGCCTCCGGCAGGGCGACGGTCTCGGCCGGGAGGGGACGGAGCGGCCCGACGATGCGGGCGCGGGCCTCTTCGACCGACAGCATCGCCTCAACCTTGCCGGAACTCGCCGGACTTGCCGCCCGCCTTGTGCACGACGCGCAGCCCGTCGATCCTCATGCCGCGGTCGATGGCCTTGCACATGTCGTAGACCGTGAGCGCCGCGACGCTTGCGGCGGTCAGCGCCTCCATCTCCACCCCGGTGCGGCCCGTGGTGCGGACCGTCGCGGCGATGTCAATCCCGCCGCCGGACGGCGACGGCCCCAGGTCGAGCGTGACCGCCGCGATCGGCAGCGGGTGGCAGAGCGGGATGAGGTCCGCCGTGCGCTTCGCCGCCATGATGCCGGCCAGCCGCGCCACGCCCAGCACGTCGCCCTTCTTGGCCTCCCCGGCCAGGATCACCCGCAGCGTCTCCGGCAGCATCGCCACGCTGACCTGGGCGGTCGCCGTCCGGTCGGTCTCGGCCTTGGCGGACACGTCCACCATGACCGCCCGGCCCTCGGCGTCGAAGTGCGTCAATCCTGGTGTCATGCCGGGGCGCCGAGCAGGGCGCGGGTTGCGGCGCCGACGTCGGGCTGCCGCAGCAGGCTTTCTCCCACCAGGAAGCAGGACGCCCCGGCCTCCGCCAGGCGGCGCACGTCGGCATGGGTGCGGATGCCGCTCTCGGCGATCAGGAACCGGTCCGAGGGCACATGCGGGGCAAGCTCGGTCGTCGTTTCCAGGTCAGTTTGCAACGTCTTGAGATTTCTGTTGTTGATCCCGATCAGCGAGGTCTGCAGTCCCAGGGCGCGGTCCAGTTCGGCCCGGTTGTGCACCTCGACCAGCACGTCCATGTCCAGCGCCCGCGCCAGCTCCTCAAGCTCTCGCGCCTGCTGGTCGGTGAGGGCCGCCATGATCAGCAGGATGCAGTCGGCACCCATCAGCCGGCTCTCATACACCTGCCAGCTGTCCAGGATGAAGTCCTTGCGCAGCACCGGCAACACGACCGTGGCCCGGGCGACCTTCAGGTGGTCCGGCGAACCCTGGAAATACGGGGCGTCCGTCAGCACGGAGAGGCAGGTGGCGCCTGCGTCCGCATAGGTCCGGGCCAGCAGGGACGGGTGGAAGTCGGGCCGGATCACCCCGGCGGATGGCGACGCCCGCTTGATCTCGGCGATCAGGCCGTATCCGCCCTTGGCAACGGCCTCCTTCAAGGCGAGGCCGAAGCTGCGGGTCGGGTTGCGCCGCAGGTGCAGGCGGCTCGCGAGCACCGTCTCCGAGGTTTCGGCGCGCCGGCGTTCCACCTCGGTCAGCGTCTCCGCGCAGATCTGGGCCAATGCGTCGGGTACCGCAACGTCCATCCCATCCACTCCGCTGAAATCAGGTCGTTGCTTGGCGTAGTTTAACAAGCGCGTCAGCAGCCGAGCCGCCGTCGATCGCGGCCGCTGCACGAACCGCGCCCGACCGCAGGTCCTGCACCACCCCGGCGACGATCAGCCCGGCTGCGGCGTTCAGCAGCACGGTGTCGCGGTATGGCCCAAGCTGTCCGTGCAGCAACGCGTGCAAGGCGCCTGCGTTCATCGCGGCGTCGCCGCCCCGGATGGCCTCGATGGGCGAGCGGTCCAGCCCCGCATCCTCCGGCGACACGCTGAACTCCCGATATGCGCCGTCCTGCAGCGCGACCACCTGGCTCGCCCCGGCGACCGTCAGCTCGTCGAGGCCCTGGCCGTGCACCAGCCAGGCCCGTTCGGTGCCGAGCGCGTGCAGGGTCTCGGCCATCGGACGTGCCCAGGCGGGATCATGGACGCCGGTCAGCTGGCGGCGCACCTTGGCCGGGTTGGCGAGCGGACCCAGCAGGTTGAAGATCGTGCGCGTGCCGAGCTCCACCCGCGGCCCGGCCGCGTGGCGCAGGGCGGCGTGGTGCCGGGGCGCGAACAGGAACACGCACCCCGCGGCGGCCAGCACCTCCGGCAGGCGGTCCAACGCCACGTCCACGTTCACGCCCAGCGCCGTCAGCACGTCCGCGCCGCCGGTCTGGGACGACAGGGCGCGGTTGCCGTGCTTGGCGACCGGCACGCCGCAGCCGGCCAGCACGAACGTGACCGCCGTGGACACGTTGAGGGTGCCGGCGTTGTCGCCGCCGGTGCCGCAGACATCGACCGCGCCCGGCGGCGCCGTCACGCTCGTCATGCGGGACCGCATGGCGCGGACCGCGCCGGTCAGCTCCGCCACCGTCTCTCGCCGCACCCGCATCGCCATCAGCAGGCCGGCGATCTGCGCGGGCGTCGCCTCGCCGGCCATGATGGTGTCGAACGCCGCCTCGGCCTCCTCGGCCGACAGGGTGGCGCCGGAGGCAAGCTGGGCGAGAACCGGTTTGAGGCTGGCCATGCCGCGCGGTGGTCAGGCGGCGTAGGCGGGCGCCGGGCGGCGCGCCAGGGCCAGGAAATTCTCCAGGATCTTGTGCCCGTGCTCGGAGGCGATGCTCTCCGGGTGGAACTGCACGCCGAACACCGGCAGGTCGCGGTGGCGCAGGCCCATGATGACGCCGCCATCGGTCCAGGCGGTGGGCACGAGCGAAGGGGGCAGGGTGTCGGGCTCGACGACCAGGCTGTGGTAGCGCGTGGCCTCGAAGGGACTGGGCAGCGCCGCGAACACGTCGGTGCCGCCGTGGCGGACCGGGCTGAGCTTGCCGTGCATGGGACGGTCGGCCCGCACCACCCGGCCGCCGAAGGCCTGGCCGATGGCCTGGTGGCCCAGGCAGACGCCCAAGATGGGGATGCGCCCGGCCGCGGCGGCGATCAGGTCGAGGCAGATGCCGGCGTCGTCCGGCGTGCAGGGGCCGGGCGAGAGCACGATGGCCTCGGGCGCCAGGGCCAGCGCGTCGCCGGGCGAAATCTCGTCATTGCGCCGCACCGTGCAGGATACGCCGAGATCGCCCAGGACGTGCACCAGGTTGAAGGTGAAGCTGTCGTAGTTGTCGATCAGCAGAAGCATCGGCTCAGGCCTTCAGGGCGGCGAAGCGGACCGCCTCCTCGGCGGCGCGGAACAGGGCGCGGGACTTCTGCCGGGTTTCCTCGTACTCGCCCAGGGCCGTGCTGTCCGCCACCACGCCGCCGCCGGCCTGCACGTACATGGTGCCGTCCTTCACCACGGCGGTGCGCAGCCCGATGCAGGTGTCCATGGTGCCGTTGGCGGCGAAGTAGCCGATGCATCCGGCGTAGAGGCCGCGCCGGGTCGGCTCCAGCTCCTCGATGATCTGCATGGCGCGGATCTTCGGCGCACCCGTGAGCGTGCCCGCGGGGAACCCGGCGACCAGCGCGTCGAGCGCCTCAAGTTCCGGCTTGAGCCGGCCCTCGACGGTGGAGGAGATGTGCATGACGTGGCTGAACCGCTCGACGCTGAAGCTGTCGGTCACCCGTACGCTGCCCAGCGCGGCCACGCGGCCCACGTCGTTGCGGCCGAGGTCGAGCAGCATCAGGTGCTCGGCCCGCTCCTTGGGATCGGCGAGCAGGTCGGCCTCCAGCCGCTCGTCCTCGGCGCGCGTCGCGCCGCGGGGCCGGGTGCCCGCGAGGGGGCGGATGGTGACGACCCCGTCGCGGAGCCGGACCAGCACCTCGGGGCTGCTGCCGACGACGGCGAAGCCGCCGAAGTCGAGGAAGAACAGGAACGGCGCCGGGTTGATGCGGCGGAGCGCGCGGTAGAGGGAGAAGGGCGGCAGCGCGAAGGGCACGGAGAAGCGCTGGCTCGGCACGATCTGGAACGCGTCGCCGGCGACGATGTACTCCTTCATGCGCTCGACGATGCCCATGAACTCGGCCTGGGTCATGTTGGACGCCGGTTCCGGCTGGGGCGGCAGCGCCACGGGCGGGGCGGCGTGGGGCAGGGGGCGGAGCAGGGCGGCGTCGGCCTGGGCCAGCGCCGACTGCGCCATCTCCCACGCCTGCTGGGCGGAGACGCCGGGCTGCGGGTAGATGGGGGCTGCGAGCGTCAGCTCGTCCCGCACGTTGTCGAACACGGCGAACAGCGTCGGGCGGAGCAGGATGGCGTCAGGCAGGCCGAGCGCGTCCGCGTTCTTGTCCGGCAGCCGCTCCATCAGGCGCACCATGTCGTAGCCGAGGTAGCCGACGAGGCCGCCCAGCATCGGCGGCAGGTGCTCCGGCAGGTCAAGCTGCGTCTCGGCGATCAGCGCCCGCAGGCTGTCGAGCGGCGGGCGCTCGTCCGCGGCGAAGGCGTGCGGGGCGGAGCGCGCGTGCCGGTTCACCTCCGCCCGCCCCCCCCGGCAGCGCCAGACGAGGTCAGGCTCCATGCCGATGATCGAGTAGCGGCTGCGGGCGGAGCCGCCCTCGATGCTTTCCAGCAGGAAGGTGTTCGCCCGGCCGGCAGCGAGCTTCAGGTAGGCGGCGACGGGAGTTTCAAGGTCGGCCACCCCGGTGGTCCAGATCAACATGCCGCGGCCGGCGTCATACGCGGCCCGGAAGGCGGCTTGGGACGGCGAGGTGGATGCGTTCACGGGTCGGTGCTCAGGATGTCGATGCTCAAGGTTGGGCCATGCTGCCCAGCAAGGTCCGGTTCACCTGGGGCTTGGCCTGGGTGCGCAGCGCGGCGGCAACCGTCAGCTCGATGTCCTGGCCGATGGACTGGGTGAGCGCCGTGCGGATCTGCGCCGTGCCCAGCGGGTCGGTGGCCGGATCGGGCGCCGCGATCTCGGCCAGCGCCATGACGTAGAAGCCCTCCGGCGCCTCGATCATCGTCGTGGCCCCCGGCTTCATGCCGAACAGCGGCTCGGTCATCTCCGCGGGCACGCCGGGGGTGGGCTGGGCGCGCGCCATCGGCGGCGTGCGCTCCAGGCGCAGCCCGGCGACGGTCGCGGCGTCATCGAGGCTCGATCCCGCCTGGGCCGCCGTGAGCAGCTTCGCCGCGACCCGCTCCTGCTCCTTGCGGCGGACCTCGCGTTCCCAATCCTCGCGCACCTGCGCCTCGACCTCGGCGAACGGCTTGCGGGCGGCGGGGGTGGTGTCCTCGACGGTCACGGCGAAGTAGGACTGGTCGGGTCCCTCAGTCATCCGCGCCGGCTCGTTCCTGCCGAGCGCGAAGGCCGCGGTCACGAAGGCCTGCCGCAAGGCCAGGGAGCCTGGGATCGGGGCAGGCTCGCCGGCGGGCGTGTTGCCCTGGGCGTCCAGCGTGCCGGTCACCGCGGCGACGCCGAGGTCGCCCGGCAGGTCGTCGAGGCTGGCGCTGGCGGACAGCGCGTCCTCCAGCTTGTTGGCACGGGCATAGACCTGGTCCACCGCGCGCTCCCGGGCGAGCCGCGTGCGGATCTCGTCGGCGGCCTCCGCCAACGTGCGCTCGGTACCGGTTGTCACCTTGGTCACGCGGAACACCTGCCAGCCGAGGGTTGACTGGATCGGGCCGGTCACTGTCTCGGCCGGGGCCGCGAACACCGCCTGGCCCAGCTCGGGCGCCGGGAACTCGGTCGCCGCCGCGTCGTCCAGCGACGCCGAGGACGCGCCGGCGGCGGCTGCGGCCTTCTGCACCGCGTCCCAGTCGGCACCGGCGATCCAGGCGGTCGCGATGTCCCTGGCGCGGCCCTCCTCCTGGGCCACCACCACCTCGACCGAACGCTTTTCCGACGTGACGTACTCGGCCTTGTGCTGCTCGTAATAGGCGCTGACGTCGGCGTCCGGCACCTCGATGTCGCGGGCGACGGTGTCGGGGGACAGGATCACCGCCTTGACCCGGCGGAACTCGGGCGCGCTGTAGCGGTCGCCGTTGTCGTAGGCGCGCTGCAGGTCGGCGTCGGTCGGCGCGGGCGGCTCGGCGGCGGCGGCGAAGGGCAGCTCGACATACTGGGCGACCCGGGTCTCGCGCTGGAAGGCGAACACCTGGGCGGTCAGCACCTCCGGCGGCACGGCGCCGACCTGCACGGCCTCCATCAGCTGCCGCTGCCCGAGGTCGGAGCGCATGAGGTCGAGGAAGCGCGGCTCCGTCAGGTTGTTGTTGCGCAGCACCGCCTCGAAGCGCGCGCGGTCGAAGGCGCCGCTGGCGCCGCGGAAGGCGGGGATGTCGAACACCGCCGCCCGCAGCGCCTCGTCCGGCACGACGAGGCCCAGGCGGGCGACCTCGTTCTGGATCGCGGCCTGCACGACCAGCCGGTCCAGCACCTGCCCGGCGACGGCCTGGCGGATGGCGGGCGTCGGCTCGGTCTTGCCGCCCAGCATGCGGCTGACCTGGGCGAGCTGGGTCCGCATCGCCTCCTGGAACTCGGGCGCCTCGATCTTGCGGTCGCCGACGGTGGCGATGGCGCCGTCCCGTCCGACATTGCGCACGACGTCGGCAATGCCCCACAATCCGAACGAGGCGATCAGCACGAGGAAGAAGGCCCGCGCGGCCCAGGTGCTGAGGAAGCGGCGGAACAGGGAGAGCATGCGGTGCGTATCCAGTGTACGAGCTGGCACCATACGGACGCTCTTGGATTTTTGCCAGATGCGGGCGCAGGCTCGCGGCGAGGAAATGCAGAAGGGGACGCGAGTTGCGCCAGCTGATCGCCGGAAACTGGAAGATGAACGGCTTGCGGGCCGACTCTCTCGCGTTGGCGCGGGCGCTGGCGGCGGGGCTGGAGCAGCCGGCCGGATGCGACGTGCTGGTGTGCCCGCCAGCGACCGTGCTGGCCGCGGTGGCCGATGCGCTGGCAGGCGGCGGCGTGATGGTGGGCGGGCAGGACTGCCATCCCGAGCCGTCCGGGGCGTGCACGGGCGACGTGTCGGCGCCGATGCTGCGCGACGCGGGCGCCGGGTGGGTGATCCTCGGCCACTCGGAGCGGCGGCTGGGCTACGGCGAGTCGAATGCGCTCGTTCAGGAAAAGGCGCGCGCCGCGGTCGCCGCCGGTCTGACGCCCATCGTGTGCGTGGGGGAGACGGAGCAGCAGCGCCTCTCCGGCAACGCGGAGACGGTCGTGGCGGCGCAGATCGACGGCAGCCTGCCGCCGGGCTTCGCAGGCGTGGTGGCCTACGAGCCGGTCTGGGCGATCGGCACCGGGCGGACCGCGTCCGAGGACGACATCGTGGCCATGCACCGCTGCATCCGCAGCCAGCTGACGGAGACGCTGGGCGAGGCTGGGGCAGGCCTGCGCATCCTGTATGGCGGGTCGGTGAAGCCGGCCGGCGCCGCCGCGCTGCTGGCGCTGCCCGGCGTGGGGGGCGCGCTGGTGGGCGGCGCGAGCCTGGTGGCGGCGGACTTCCTGGGCATCGTGCGGGCGGCCGGCTGAAGCTGAAACGTAACGGTGCGGCTTTTCAACCCGGTCGCGCGTCGCTAGAACGCGCGGCATGACCACTGTCCTGCTGATCATCCACCTGTTCGTCACCCTGGCCCTGATCGGCGTCGTGCTGATCCAGCGGAGCGAAGGGGGCGGCCTGGGCATCGGCACGACCCAGGGGATGGGCGGATTCATGTCGGGGCGCGGCACCACCAACCTGCTGACCCGCACGACGGCGATCCTCGGCACGGCGTTCTTCGTGCTGTCGCTGACCTTGGCGCTGCTGAACCGCGGCACGGTTGGCGGCGGGCGGTCGCTGCTGGACAGCTCGCCGGTGACGGCGCCGGCCG
>CAHJXG010000132.1 GCA_903644035.1 Rhodospirillales bacterium | reverse complement strand
CGGCGTGGCGCGGCCTGGGCGCGCAGATCCTCCTCGCGATGGTGCTCGGCATCGCGGTGGGGCTGCTGGCGCCCTCGGTCGCGATCCAATGCAAGATCCTGGGCGACATCTTCCTGCGTCTGATCCGCACCGCGATTGCGCCGCTGGTGTTCCTGTGCGTGGCGGCCGGGATCGTGTCGGCAGGGGATTTCCGGCGCGTCGGCAAGCTCGGCCTGGTGGCGCTCGTGTATTTCGAGCTTGTGTCCACCCTGGCGCTCGGGACAGGCCTCGTCGCCGGGCACCTGCTCGGGGTGGGACGCGGCACGACGCTGCCGTCCGCCGCCCCGACGGCGGGCGCAAGCGCCGCCGGCCTTCCAGGCGCCGGCGACTTCATCCTCAACATCTTCCCCGACAACTTCATCGGCGCCTTCACCCGCGGCGACCTGCTGCAGGTGCTGGTCGTCGCGCTCATCTTCGGGGCCGCCATCCTGCGCCTGTCCCGTGCCCGCCGCGCGCCCGTCGAACGCGGTCTGGCGGTCGCCTCCGACGCGCTGTTCGAGTTCATCCACGTCATCATGGCCCTCGCCCCGGTCGGGACCTTCGGCGCCATCGCCTTCGCCGTGGCGTCCAGCGGGACGGCGGTGCTGCTGTCCCTCGCCTACCTGGTCCTGTCGTTCTACGCCGTCACCATCCTGTTCGTCGTCGTCGTGCTCGGCCTGGTCTGCGCCGCGGCCGGCCTCAACATCTTCAGGCTGCTGTCGTTCATCCGCGAGGAGATCTACCTCGTGCTCGGCACCGCGTCGTCCGAGAGCGCGCTGCCCCGCCTGCTGGAGCGCCTGCCGCAGCTCGGCTGCTCGCGGCAGGCCGTCGGGCTGGTGCTGCCCACCGGCTACGCCTTCAACCTGGACGGCACCTCGATCTTCATGACGATGAGCACGGTGTTCCTCGCGAACGCCTACAACGTGCCGCTGAGCTGGGAGCAGGAGCTGGGGATCGTCGCGGTCATGCTGCTGACCTCGAAGGGCGCCGCCACCGTTTCGGGCGGCAGCTTCGTGGTGTTCGCGGCCACCGTCACGACGACCGGGGTCCTGCCCATCGAGGGGCTGCCGATCCTGTTCGGCATCTACCGCTTCCTGTCCATCGCGGTCGCCACGACCAACGTGATCGGCAACAGCATCGCCGCCGTGGTCACCGCGAAGCTCTGCGGCGAGTTCGTGCCGCCGGAGGGCGCCGATGCCGCCACCGCGGGACCGTGACGGCCCGGTCCGGCCGGGACCAGGGCCGGCCAGCCACTGAGGGAGCCTGAGCCATGACGATTGAGTTTCCGTTGGTGATCGACGGCCGATGGCGCGAGGGATCGGCCGGGGCCTGCGAGGACGTGCTGAACCCGGCGACGGGAGACAGCATCGGCAAGGTCGCCCATGCCTCCATGGCGGACCTGGACGAGGCGCTGGATGCGGCGTCCCGCGGCCTGCGCGAGTGGCAGGCGGTGACGCCCTGGCAGCGCGGCACGGTCCTGAAGGGCGCCGCGGACAGGCTGCGCGCGGACCTCGACGCCGTCGCCCGCATCATGACCCGCGAGCAGGGCAAGCCGCTGGCCGAGGCGAGGGCGGAGGTCACCCGGTCGGCCGAGTTCCTCGAATGGGGCGGCGAGCAGGCGCGGCGCATCACCGGGCGCACGCTCCAGGGCCGCGACGCCGGCAACAGCATCCTCGTCGAGACGCATCCGGTCGGCGTCGTCGCCGCCTTCACGCCCTGGAACTTCCCGATGGCGCTGGCGGCCAAGAAGTTCGCCGGCGCGCTCGGCGCCGGGTGCTCCATCATCTGCAAGCCGTCGGAGGAGACGCCGGGATCGGTGCTCGCGCTGGTGCGGGCGCTGCTGGACGCCGGCGTGCCGCCCGCGGCCGTCGCGGTGGTGTTCGGCAGGCCGGAGGAGGTGTCGGGCTACCTGATCCCTGCGCCGGCCGTGGCCAAGATCACCTTCACCGGCTCCATCCCGGTCGGCAAGCTGCTGGCGGCCGCGGCGGGCCGCGTGATGAAGCCCGTCACGATGGAGCTGGGGGGCCACGCGCCCACCATCGTCTGCGGCGACGTGGACCCGGAGAAGGCCGCCGACTTCCTGGCCCGCGCCAAGTTCGCCAACGCCGGCCAGATCTGCCTGTCGCCCACGCGCTTCTTCGTCGAGGAGGGCGTGCGGGAGCGGTTCACCGCCCGCATGGTCGAGCACGCGAAGGCCTGGCGGGTCGGCGACGGGACGGACCCGCAGACCCAGATGGGGCCGCTTGCGAACGAGCGCCGGGTCCAGGCGGTCTCGCAGCTGGTCGAGGACGCGCGCACGCGCGGCGCGACGGTGGCGGCCGGCGGCGGGCGCATCGGCAACCACGGCTTCTTCTACGCGCCCACGGTGCTGACTGACGTGCCCGGCGGCGCCGAGATCCTCCGGTCCGAGCCGTTCGGCCCCGTCGCCCCGATCCTGCCCTTCTCGGACGAGGCGGCGATGCTGGAGCAGGCCAACGGGCTGGAGTTCGGCCTGTCGGCCTACGTCTTCACCCACGACGCCGCGCGGCAGCGCCGCCTCAAGGACGCCCTGCAATTCGGCTCGGTCGGATTGAACGACGTGGTGACGCACCCCCCGGAGGTCCCGCTCGGCGGCTGGAAGGAGAGCGGCTACGGCACCGAGGGCGGGACCGAGATCCTGGCGCCCTACCAGAAGACCAAGTTCGTCAGCATCCGGTAGCGCCGGCCGCCGAGCAAACGAGAACGACGCCGAACAACAAGGGAGAGAACGATGGCTGACAAGCTGCCCCACACCTGGACGCGCCGCGGCGCATTCGGCCTTGCGGGCATGGCCGCTGCCGGGACGCTCGGGCTGCCGGGCCCGGCGCGCGCCGCGGACCCGATCCGCATCGGCGTCCTCGTGGACATGGGCGGGCCGTTCGCCGACTACAGCGGCCCCACCAGCGTCGTGGCCGCGCAGATGGCCGCCGCAGAGGTCGGGCAGGTGATGGGCCGCCCGGTCGAGGTCATCGCGGCGGACCACCAGAATAAGCCCGACATCGGCTCGGGGATCGCCCGGCAGTGGTTCGACCAGCAGGGGGTCGTGGCCATCGCGGACCTGACCAGCTCCGCCGTCGCCCTGGCCGTTCAGAAGCTCGCCTCCGACCGCGGGAAGGTCACGTTGATGACCGGCCCGGCAACCGGGGCGCTGATGAACGAGGGCTGCTCGCGCACGGGGTTCCTGTGGGTTCACGACACTTACGCCAACACGGCCGGGCCGTCGCGGCTGCTGATGCAGCAGGGCCTGTCCACCTGGTTCCTGATCGTGTCGGACTACGCGTACGGGCGCCAGATGCAGGACGACCTGACCCGCAGCCTGACGACAGCCGGCGGCAAGGTGCTGGGTTCGGCCCTGCATCCGATCGCGTCCACGGACTTCTCGTCGTTCCTGCTGCAGGCCCAGGCCTCCGGGGCGCAGGTCGTCGGCATCCTGAACGCCGGGTCGGACCTGATCAACTGCGTCAAGCAGGCGGCGGAGTTCGGCCTCACGCTGAAGCAGAAGTTCTTCCTGCCCGGCGCGGTGATCAGCGACGTCCACTCCCTGGGCCTGGAGCAGGCGCAGGGCCTGCTGCTGATGAACGGCTTCTACTGGGACCGCAACGACGAAAGCCGTGCCTGGTCGCGCGCCTTCTTCGACAGGACCAAGCGCATGCCGGGGCAGATCCAGGCCGGCACCTACTCCGCCGTGCGGCACTTCCTGCTGGCGGCGCACGCCGCGGGCAGCACCGATGGGCCGGCGGTGGCGGAGAAGATGCGTGCCATGCCGGTGAACGACGTGTTCGTGCATGACGGCCGCATCCGGCCGGACGGGCGGATGGTGCACGACCTCTACATCGTGCAGGTCAAGGCTCCGAGGGAGTCGAAGGCGCCGTGGGACTACTACAAGCAGATG
>CAHJXG010000131.1 GCA_903644035.1 Rhodospirillales bacterium | reverse complement strand
GTGTCCCGATAGAAGGCAAGATGCCGCGGCGCCGCCTGCCGCACGGCCCGGATCATCTGGCGGTGGTCCACGTGGCTACCGAGGCCCTGCGGCGCCAGAACCAGGTCCGGCCGCAGATCCTCCTGCAGGGCCGTGATCCGGTCCGCGAGCGGGCGCCATACCTCATCCTCCGCCCGGATCGCGCCGAACAAGGCGGGGGCGGAAGCGTAGCCCCGGTGCGGCGCCTCCGCCAGGTCGAGCCAATGCAGGTCAGCGACGCCGAGGATCGCAGCCGCCGCGCGGTCCTCCTCCCGGCGCAGCGCCATGTAGTCGATGTCTGGCCCCAGGCCCTTGTCGAGCTGGCAGGACAGCGCGAAGCCCGTCGCCGGCAGCACGGTTGCGGTGAACGCCGTGGCCAGGACGCTGCGCCAGCCGGCGTCGGCCAGCTGGGCCATCAGCCCGCCGCAGGAGAACACGGCGTCGTCGAGGTGCGGGGACAAGAACAGCGCGGTCGGCATCTACAGAAGGTGTGGCTCGGCGCGGAAGCGGCAGGGCGTGACGGGCAGGTGCGGCGACCAGTCCAGGTCTGGCCGCCGCCCGACGACCTGCGCATAGACGTCCATGATCTGCCGTCCGACCTTTGACCACGAATAGACGGCGCGGCACTCCTGCAACGCTGCGTCCGCCAAGTGCCGGCGGAGTGCCGCGTCACGCAGCACGCGGCGCAGCGCCTCTGCCAGGCCGTCCCGGTCGCCGGGTTCGGTCAGCAGGCCGTT
The DNA here is from genome assembly GCA_903644035.1 of Rhodospirillales bacterium. GTDB lineage: Bacteria > Pseudomonadota > Alphaproteobacteria > Acetobacterales > Acetobacteraceae > CAHJXG01. The sequence goes on along the minus strand of CAHJXG010000131.1, from coordinate 6,270 downwards.
CTCGCCGTCGCGGATGCAATCGACCACGCCGACCGAGCGGCAGGACACGACGGCGAGCCGGGTCGCCATCGCCTCCAGGATCGTGTTGCTGAACCCCTCGGCATAGGTGGGGGACACGAAGATGTCGGCCCGGCGATACACGGCGGGCACGTCGGCGTACTCGACGTATCCGGTCATTTCCACCTGGTCCTGCAAGCCCAGCAACGGGATGGAGGCGGCAGTCTCCTCGAAGGTCGGCCCGATCCCGGAGATCAGCAGCCGGAAGCGGTCCCCGGTCTCCCGCAGCTGGCGCGCGGCGTCCAGCAGGTCCAGCACGCCTTTCCGCGCATCGACCCGGCCGTGGTAGAGCATGACGGGCGGGTCGGCCTCCACCCGGGCAGGATCCGGGTGGAACCGGTCGATGTCGACAGCGCCGGGCACGATGGTGAACCGGGCGCGGTCGGTGCCGAGGCGCTGCACCACCTCGTCCGCAAAGGATTCGCAGCCGATCAGCACGGCGTTGGCATGGTCCAGCACCCGGATCATCGCCAGCCGGTGCGTCTCGCAGCAGCTGCCGACCCAGTGCCCATCGCCGCCCTGGATCGAGACCACGTTGGGCACGCCGAGGCGGCGCGACGCCTCCAGCACCGCCCAGCCGCAGGGATAGCCGTACTGGGCGTGCAGCACGTCGAAGGGCTGGCGCGCGTGCTCGGCCGCCACGGCCTCCACCATGGCGGCGACATCGCGCTCGAAATCGCCGCCGTCCTGCTCGCCGAGCTGCTCCAGGCCGATGACGCGCACGCCGGGCACCTCGGGCGGCGGTCCGCCGCCATAGACCCGGCGGCCGAACGCATCGCCGCGATACTGGCTGATCAGCGTCACGTCGTGCCCGGCCTCGACCAGCTCACGCAGCAGGTTCAGCGCATAGACGCTCATGCCGGAGATCGCCGGGAAGAAGCGCCGGCTGACGAAGCAGATCCTCATGCGGCGGCTTTCAGGTAGGCCAGCGACGCCGGGATGATCGCGTCGGCGCGGTGGCTCTCCCGCGACATCTCGACACAGATCAGTTTCCGGAAGCCCACCGCCTGCAGGGCGCGCAACACGCCGGGCACGTCCATGTCGCCCTCGCCGAACGGCAGGTGGACGTGGACGCCGCGCCTCATGTCCTCGATGGTGACGGTGCCGAGATGCGGCGCGAACTCCGCGACCGCCGCGGCCGGGTCGCGCTCGCCGGTGACGAGGCAGTGCCCGGTGTCGAGTGCCAGCCGCAGCCCCGGGATCGCCAGCGCGGCCCAGTCATCGACGGTTTCGATCAGCATGCCGGGTTCCGGCTCCAGCGCCGCGATGGTGCCCAGGGCCTCCGCCCGCCGCGCCACCTGCTCGGCGCCGCGGCGCAGCCAGTCCCGGGCGTCGTCGGGCATGACCCCTGGCTTAGGCACGCCGGCCCAGAACGACATGGCGTCGGCCCCCGTCTCGGCGGCGACCTCAAGCGCGCGGAACAGGAACTCGACCCGGCGCGCCCGGCCATCGGGATCGGCGGCGAGCAGCGTCGGCTCGTGCTTCGCGCGCGGGTCCAGCAGGAAGCGCGCCCCGGTCTCGACGACGCAGCCCAGGCCCAGCTGCCGCAGCCGCCCGGCCACACGCCGAAGCTCCGCGGCGAAATCCTCCGCAAACGGGTCGAGGTGGTGGATGTCGAGCGTCAGCGCCACGCCGTCGTAGCCGGCGTCCGCGATCAGGGCCAGGGCGTCGTCGAGCCGGTGGTTGGCGGCGCCGTTGGTGTTGTAGGCAAAACGCAGCGTCACGGCCGTTCCATCGCGATGGGCGCGCTATGCACCTCGGGTTCCCGATACAGCGGATACAGGCCGCCGACAATGCGGTCCACCGCCGCGATGTCGAGCCAAGGGGTGCCGCCCAGACGCTCCATCGCGTCGGCCGGCAGGCGCACCGGGGCGGCCCCGCCGGGCGGCGTGCCCAGGCCGACCAACGGGCTGCCGCGCTCCATCAGCTTGCGCATCCCGCGCTCGCCGATGCGATGGTAGCTCATCGTCTCGACCTCAAGGCCCGGCACCACGGCCTTCACCACGTGCACGCCGGGCGCGTGCGGCGGCGAGTAGTCGAAGTAGAGGATCTCCATGCCGGCCGAGGCGAGGCGCCGGGCCAGCTCCTCGACCAGCCCGGTGCCGGACAGCGGGCCATCCCAGGTCGGCAGCGCGTCGAACCGCTGGACGCCCTGCCGGGACAGCACCGTGTCGGCCAGCAGGGCCTTGAGCGATCCCTGGTCCAGGCCCAGCCACTCGACCATGGCGCGCAGGCTGCGGCTCTCCTCGCCGCCCAGAGTGTGATAGGCGCGGAAACGTTCCAGGTAGCCCGGCGGCGCGACGCCCGCGATGTCGGCCAGCGGCGCGTGGCTGAACACCTTGCGCATCCGGGCGGCGGCGAACTCGAACACCGCCTTGCGCAGCGCATGCTCGCGGTCAAGCGACGCCGCCTCCCCCGCCGCCGTGACCATGATCGGGTAGGGGGCCGCGACGTTGTCCCGCTCGGCGCCCACGCAATACACGTTGGCGGTGCCGAACTCGGTCGTGGCAAACTTCGGGATGACCTCGATGCCGAGGGCACGCAGCCGGTCGAGCAAGGCCCGGGTGCGCGGGTCGGCCGGCCCGTCGCCCAGGTCGAGCGCGATGCCGCGGTCCATCGCGCGGAAGCCGGTGCCGTTGCCGTCCCGCTGCAGCAGCTCGCACAGCCCATGCCCGATGGCGAAGTCGAGCGTCGGCCCGGCGCCCAGCCCGTTGGTGATCGGCGTCGTGAACGGCACGTAGCCCGGCGACAGGTCGCCCACCGAGCACGCCGCGATGTCGATGGGCAGCCACACCGTCTCGCCGCCGGGCCAGCGGCGGGCCGGGACCCACTCCAGGATGGTGTCGCCGTCCACCGGGCTGCCGGCCGGCAGGCACAGGGTCAGGGGATCGGCCACATGCCGCGCGCCGACCTCCGCCCGCAAGGCGTGGAAGCTGGCGCGCTTGCGCTCCATGCGGTGGATCTCGGTCGCGGAGTGCACGGCCTCCGCCAGCTCTCCCGTCGTGCCGATGATGGCGCCGTCGTCGTCCACGCCGTAGCCGACGCCGTGCGGCGCGACCCCGTGCCAGCGGGTGCCGTCCCGGTTCAGGAAGATCGCGTTCCAGCAGGACACGCCGGTGCGGTCGAGCGGCGACAGGGAGAACAGCTCCACCCGCCCCTCCGGCATGGAGGCGATGTAGGCGGCCGCGGCGTCGGGCAGCGTGGGCGGCAGGAAATGGTCGGTCATCGCTCGTTCTGGGGAGTTTGGGTCAATGCTCTGTGCCTACGGCTTCATGAGGCCGGCGACGCGGGCTCGAGCGACGGCCGAGCCATCGCCTGCGCCTTCAGGACCAGCGCCATGACGCCCAGGTCGTGTGCGGCGCTGAATGCGAAGGGCTGCGCGCCCAGCACGGCATCGGCGAAGCTTTCGACCTGGTTGAGGAACGGCGAACGCTCGGCGCCGGAGACCGGGACCGGCTGGACCACGCCGGTCGCCGCGTCGATCCAGTCCAGCGTTCCGCCGGCCGTCTGTCCCATGGTGTCGATGGCGACCAGCTGCCCGGCCGTGCCCACGACCTCCAGGCGACGGCGGGGCAGCGTCTCCGGACAGTTGTAGGCGACATGCATCTGCACCATCACGCCGGAGCGCGACCGCGCCATCAGCAAGGCCCCGTCCTCGACGGTGTAGCGGTGGACGCGGGTCTGGCCGATGGCGGCGACCTCCACCAGGTCCTCGTTCAGCAGGTAGGACGACAGGTCGAGCCCATGCGGGGCCAGGTCCATCAGCGCGCCGCCGCCGGCGCGCGCCGGGTCGATGCGCCAGTTGTCCCCTGCCCCGCCCGCCGCCCAGTCGGCCGGCAGCCAGCAGGCATAGACGATGCGGATCGCGGTCACGGTGCCGAGCCGCCCCTCCGCCACCAGGGCCGCCAGCGCGCGGTGCGCCGCGTGGAACCGCTGGTCAAACGCGGTGGCATACAGCACGCCGGCGCGGTCGCAGGCGGCGACCATGGCCTCCGCGTCCGCCATCGAGGTCGCCATCGGCTTCTCGCACAGCACCGGCAGGCCGGCCTCGGCGGCGGCCTCCACCAGGGCGCGGTGCGCATGGTTCGGCGCCGCGACATAGACGGCGCCGAGGCCGGGCGTCGCGAGGAACGCATCGATGCCGGCATGAGCGGGCACGCCGAACAGCTTGGACGCCTGTTGCAGAGAGGCTGGAGACGGGTCGAACAGCGCGGCCAGGCGCCCGTTGCGCGACGCCTGGATCGCGGGACCCGCGTAGTCGCGGGCCACCCAGCCGCACCCGGCGATGCCCCAGCCCAGCGTCACCATCGCGTCGGCAGGTCCAGGAGCGCGCGGTGCCGGGCAAAGCGGTCGGTCGCGGCATCCGCCCCGGCCACCGCCTGTTCCGGCACGTCCGAGCGGAACGGGTAGGTCGCAAGCGGGCCGTATTCCCGCTGGTAACGCTCGGACGGCCACTGGATCTCCGGCCCGGCATACAGAGGGTTGCGGCGCAGCACCGTCCCGGGGGGCGGCATGGTCAGCCCGCCTGACAGCACGCGCGGCGCGGCGGCGCCGGTCGCCCATGCGACGGCCGGAGCATCGGCGATCATGTCTGCGGTGCCCGGCACCGGCGCACGCATCTCGATCAGCGCCTGGGTAAGCTCCCGGTCGTCGTACAGCATCGGCATCCCGAACAGCGCGGCGTAGCCGGCGGGCGGCAACGGCTCACCGGCGGACAGGTTGTCCACCAGGGCATTGTGCGCGTGCCCCACCAGCACGCGGCCGTCCGGGCCTGCGACCCGCAGCATCTCGGCCGCCACATGCGGCTTGTCCGGCAGGAAGTAGAAGGCGTCGTGGCAGAATACCAGCCCGGCAGACGCGCCGGCCAGCGGCCAGGCCGCCGCCGCGTCGAAGCACACCAGCCGCGCCGACGGCGCCAGGTAGCGGCGCGCCAGCCACAGCTTGGCGAACACGATGTCGGCGCCGGCGACAAGAGGGGCGAAGCGGGCGAACTCACGCAGGTAATGCCCGGCGCCGCACGCCAACTCGAACACGCAGGACGGGCTGTTCCAATGGGCCTCGGCCAAAGCCAGGCCAGACAGGAAGGTCGGGTCCGACCAGCGGTGCGCGAAATACGTGCCGACCGCGCCGAACGCCAGGAGGTCCATCGCCGCACGGAAGGTGAACGCCTCCGGCTGGCGCACCAGCGCGGCCCGGTCGGCGTCGGACGGTGAAGGCGTGCGCGCCCAGTTGTCCTGGTCGCCGAGCAGAAGCACCAGCGCCCGCTGCGCATCACCCCCGTCGAGCGCCGCAAGCGCCTCGTCTGCCAAGCCCCGCCGGTCGGCGCGCAGGAACGGAATGTCGGCGATGACCGGCCAGCGTTCCACGCCGGCGGCCAGGGAATGCGGCGTGTCCGCCACCAGCGCCTGACCGGACACCGGGCTGGACAACACGTCGTCCGGCCAGCGCGTCACGGCAGCTTGGCGTCCCGAAGCACCGCCTGGTGGAAGCTCTGGGTGGGCCCGGCGTGCACCAGGTCCATGTCGTCCAGCGCCTGATCCACCGTGAAACGGGCGACCTGGTCGTAGTGCCGCATCTGCAGCACGCGGTCGATCACGTCCGCCGCATGGAAGGCCCGGCCCACCGGCGTCGAGGCGTCCGGGATGGCCGCCAGCGCGGCGGCGGTCGCCTCGGACAACAAGGCGGGCAGCGTCGCAAGCTCGCGGGCGAACAGCCGCCGGATGACGGGACCGAGATGCTGGCCCATCAGCATCTCTCCGGCGAACCCGCTGTCGGGCAGCGACGCGTTGTGCAGATGATGCGCCATGCCGGCCAGGAACGCCGCCGCCGGATCGGCGCCGTAGCGCGGCGACAGGACGACCGCGAGCGCCGCCACAACCATGCAATGGTCGCCGTGGCCCTCGGGCGGCTCCAGGACGATGCGCGGCTTGCCCGGACACGTCGCGCCGGCGCGGGGCTGACGGATCAAGGCCTCGGCAAACACCGGCGCCGCCCCGGGCCGAAGCGTCTGGCCAAGCCGGCTTCGAAGCCGCGCTGCCAGGCTGGGGTCAACCGACCCCGACACCTCGTCGAAGGAGCGCGCCAGCACCTCCGCCGCCTCGGCCCCGGTCAGCCCGGCGCCCACCAGCACGGTGCCGTCGATGCCGCCCAGCCGAGCGGCCGCAATCGCGTCGGCCGTCGCCAGCAACGCGACGTCCGGCGGAGCCTGACCCG
>CAHJXG010000130.1 GCA_903644035.1 Rhodospirillales bacterium | reverse complement strand
CGGATCTCCGGGTGGAGGCGCAGCCGACGCTTAACCTGCCGACCCGGCGCTGGGTCGGTCCGGTCATGCTGCGCCATCCCGGCGCACCGCGGCTGCTGGAGCAGATGGGGCTGGGCAGCACCGCCGCCTGGCTCGGCGACGGGTCGCTGTCGCTGCGCATCCAGGTCACGGCCACCGAGGCGCGCGCGGTGCTGGACCAGCTCGACCTCGTGGCCGGCACGCTGCGCGCCAACGGGCAGCTGACCATCGAGACGCCGGCAGAGCAGGGCCGGCCGCGCGTATCCGTGTCGGGTCAGGTCGCCGCCGAAACGCTGCCGTTGCCGCTGCCCTACCTGCGGTCTGCGGACCCGATCCCCCTCAGTGCTCTGTTGGGATGGCAGGCGGCAGTGCGGCTGGATGCGGCCCAGGTCCTGCTGGCGCAAACACCGGCGCTGCAGGGCCTCTCGGCAGAGCTGGCGCTGCGCGACGGCACGCTGACCATCCCGCGTGCCGCCGCGCGGCTGGCCGACGGCACGGTGTCCGGCAGCGCGATCCTGGTCGCCAACGGCGAGCCGCCGCGCTTGTCGGTCCAGGCTGACATCGCCAACGCCGCGCTGGCCGGCCCGGCGCTGGACACGGCGGTGGATGTGACGGCGGGTTTGGTCGGTGCGAAGCTGGACCTCATGGCGGCCGGGTACAGCCCGGCGGCGCTGCTTGCGACGCTCTCAGGCTCGGCCATCCTCTCGGTCCGCGACGGCGTGGTCGCCGGCTTCGACATCCCTGCCGCCAAGGCGGCCCTTGCCAGCCCGGACCGCCGCCGCATCCCCGCCAAGGCCCTTGCCGCCTTGACCACGGGCCTGTCACCCTTCAGCCGCCTCGACCTCCCGTTGCAGGCGCAGCGCGGCGTGCTGTCCGGAGACGGCGACCTCGCCAGCCCCGACGGCCATGCGCGCCTGTCCGGTAGCATCGACCTGCTCGGGGCGGCGGCGGACCTGCGCGTCGCCCTCTGGCCCGACGTGTCCACGGAGCCATCCGGACCGGAACTCGGGCTGCGCATCACCGGGCGGGCCGCGGCGCTCGCGCGCTTGCCGGAGCTTGCGGGCCTGACGCTCTGGCTTGCCGAGCGGCCGTGACCGCGGCGCGATGGCCCGTCAATGCTGGACAGGCAGGCCGCCGTCGAGCACCTCGAACATGACGGCGACCAGATTGGACGCCGTCCCGGTGAACCCGGCGCGGTCAGCATCCTGCGCCAGGCTGAGCAAACGGTCCGCGAGCATCAGCGGGCTGAACGGGACGCCTTCGGTCGGAGCTGCAGGTACGATCGAGTCCATGGGTTTTCTCTACAAAACGCGACGGCCATTCGTCACGCTGCCATCATGTACATCAACTCCTTGCGAAAACGTTAAGCTCCCTGCTGCAATGCGACAATTCTTAGCGCCGACGCCAGAGGCTGGCCGGGGCTGCGCTCCGTATCGACACGGGCCACCAGCGCGGAGAGCGTGGCGCCGCGCCGCATGGCAAGGTCCGACAGCGCCGCCCAGAACTCCGGTTCCAGCGCGACGCTCGTGCGATGGCCCGACAGGCTGAAGCTGCGCTTGACGAGGTTCAATCGCGGCCCGGGTCAGTCGCCGAGGGTCGCGCCCGGCTGCGTCATGTCGGCCGGCACCACCCAGCGGTCGAAGTCCTCCGGCGTCACGAAGCCGAGCCGTCCGGCCGCGTCGCGCAGCGTCATGTTCTCGGCCAGAGCGAGCTTGCCGATGCGCACGGCCTTGTCGTAGCCGATGCGCGGGTTGAGCGCCGTGACGAGCATCAGCGACTTCGCCAGGTTCTCGGCGATGCGGTCCCGGTTCGGCTCCAGCTTGTCGACCATGTTGCGCGCGAAGCTCTCCGCCGCGTCCGCCAGCAGCGCGGCCGAGCCGAGCACGTTGTGGATGATCAGCGGCTTGAACACGTTGAGCTCCAGGAAGCTCTGCGCCGCGCCGATGGTGACGGCGACGTGGTTGCCCATGACCTGGGCGCACACCATCGTCAGCGCCTCGCACTGGGTGGGGTTGGTCTTGCCCGGCATGATGGAGGACGACAGCCCGTCCGCCGGCACGACCAGCTCCGACAGGCCGGAGCGCGGGCCGGACCCCAGCAGGCGCACGTCGTTGCCGAGCTTGTTCAGCGATACCGCCAGCACGTTCAGCACGCCCGACAGTTCTACAAATGCATCATGTGCGCCCATGCCCTCGAACTTATTGGGGCTGGGCGTGAAGGGGAGGCCGGTGAGAGCCGCCATGCGCTCGCAGAACACCGCGTCGAACCGGGCATGACGGTTCAGCCCGGTGCCGACGGCGGTGCCGCCCTGGGGCAGGCTCAGCAGCCGGGGCATGGCGCCCTCGAGCCGCTCCAGGCCCAGCTCGACCTGGCGCGCCCAGGCGGCGAACTCCTGGCCGAGCGTCACCGGCACCGCGTCCATCATGTGGGTGCGGCCCACCTTGACGATGCCGTCCCACTCCGCCGTGCGGCGCGACAGGCTCGCGTGCAGGGTGCGGAGCGCCGGCGTCAGGCGGTGCCGCACCGCCTCGGCCGCCGCCACGTGCATCATGGTCGGGAACGAGTCGTTGCTGCTCTGCCCGCGGTTCACGTGGTCGTTGGGATGCACGGGCGCGCGGCTGCCGCGGGGCTGGCCCAGCGCCTCGTTGGCGCGGTTCGCGATGACCTCGTTCGCGTTCATGTTGGTCTGGGTGCCCGATCCCGTCTGCCAGACCGGCAGGGGGAACTCCGCGTCCATGTTGCCGGCGGCGATCTCGGCGGCGGCGGCGGCGATGGGCCGGGCGATGTCGGGGGGCAGCTCGCCCAGGGCCTCGTTGGCCTCGGCGCTCGCCTGCTTCTGCAGGCCCACGGCACGGATCAGCACGGGCGGGAAGCGCTCATGGCCGATGCGGAACAGAAGCCGGGCGCGCTCGGTCTGCGGCCCCCAGTAGCGGGCGGCGTCGATCTCGATCGTGCCCAGGCTGTCGGTTTCGGTTCTGGCGGTCTCGGTGCTCGTGGTCTCGGTCATGGGGTGCCTCCGCCCTGCAAACGCGCGACCGCCCAATCGGCTGCCTCGGCCACCACGGGATTCGCGTCCGCTTGCAGGCGCTCCGCCGCGGGGAGCAGGGCGGGGTCGCCGGAGTTGCCGATGGCCACGAGCACGTTGCGCACGAAACGGTCGCGCCCGATGCGCTTCACCGGGCCGCCGGCGAACCGGGCGCGGAACCCGGCGTCGTCCAATGTCGAAAGCTCCGCCAGCGCCGGCGCCCGCAGGTCGTCACGCGCCTGCAGCTTGGGGTGCGCCGCGTGGGCAAAGCGGTTCCACGGGCAGGCGGCGAGGCAGTCGTCGCATCCATAGATGCGGTTGCCCATCAGCGGGCGCAGCGCCGGCGGGATCGGCCCGGCGTGCTCGATGGTGAGGTACGAGATGCAGCGCGTCGCATCCAGGCGGTACGGCGCCGGGAACGCATCGGTCGGGCAGGCGGCCATGCAGCGGGCGCAGGTGCCGCAATGGTCGGGGTGCGTCGCGTCCGGCGGCAGGTCGAGCGTCGTCAGCACCTCGCCCAGGAACAGCCAGGAACCATGCGCCCGCGACACCAGGTTGGTGTGCTTGCCCTGCCAGCCCAGCCCGGCCTGCTGCGCCAGCGGCTTTTCCATCAAGGGCGCGGTGTCCACGAACACCTTCACATGCGGCCCGAAGCGGCTGGCGATGAAGGCGCCGAGGTGTTTCAGCATTCCCTTGACCACGTCGTGATAATCTCGGTTGCGAGCGTAAACCGAGATGTTGCCGCGGTCCGGCCGGGCCAGCGCCGCGAGGGGGTCGTCATCGGGTGCATAGGACAGGCCGACCGCGACCACGCTGCGCGCCTCGGGCCACAGCGCCTGCGGGTGGGCGCGCTGCTCCGCGCGGTCTGCGAGCCATCCCATGTCGCCATGCTGGCCGGCGGCCAGGAACGCCATGAGCCGGGTTCGCGCTTCCGGTCCGAGGGTGGCCGGTGCGAAGCCCACGGCGTGGAAGCCCAAGGCCAGCGCCTTTTCGCGGATGCGTTGCCTCGCGGTGGCGCCGGGCGTTGTCACCGTGTTGCCGGCTTGCTCAGCCACGCCCGCGGTAGGGCGCCACGCCCTGGTCGGGCAGCCACACGCCCTCGGGCGGCGCGCCGGTCTGCCAGAATACGTCGATGGGAATGCCGCCGCGAGGATACCAGTAGGCGCCGATGCGCAGCCAGCGCGGCGCGACCGCCTCCACCACCCGGCGCGCCACCTCCATCGTGCAGGCCTCGTGGAACGCGCCGTGGTTGCGGAAGCTGGCCAGGAACAGCTTCAGCGACTTGCTCTCCACGATCCACTCGTCCGGCACGTAGTCCAGCACGACATGCGCGAAGTCCGGCTGGCCGGTCAGCGGGCAGAGCGAGGTGAACTCCGGGCAGGTGAACCGGACGAGGTAGGCCAGGCCGGGCTGCGGGTTGCCCACCCGCTCCAGCACCGCGGCGTCGGGCGAGGCGGGCGCCACGGTCGCGGCGCCGAGCTGGGTCAGGACGGTGTAGTCGGTCATCTCGGTTCCCCGGCAGCCCAGGCGGCGCGGACCTCGGCGGCGTGGGCGTCGAGCCGGCGCCCGGTGATCGCCGCGCGCATGCCGCGCATCAGGGACTGGTAATACGTCAGGTTGTGCTGCGTCAGCAGCATCGGCCCGAGCATCTCGTTCGCCCGGAACAGATGGTGGAGGTAGGCGCGGCTGTGCCGGGTGCAAGCGGTGCAGGCGCAGTGCGCGTCGAGCGGCCCGGCGTCCTCGGCATGGCGGGCGTTGCGCAGGTTCAGCACGCCGCGCGAGGTGTAGCCCCGCGCCGTGCGCCCGGCGCGAGTCGGCATCACGCAGTCGAACATGTCGATGCCCCGCGCCACCGCCGCCAGCAGGTCGTCCGGCGTGCCGACGCCCATGAGGTAGCGCGGCCGGTCCGCCGGGAGCTGTGGCACCGTGCTGTCCAGCACCGAGAGCATGGTCGCCTGGCCTTCGCCCACTGCCAGGCCGCCGACCGCGTAGCCCTCGAAGCCGATGGGCGTCAACGCCTCGACCGACGCCGCCCGCAGGTCCGGGAACACGC
>CAHJXG010000129.1 GCA_903644035.1 Rhodospirillales bacterium | reverse complement strand
AGGCGGCCGGCGCTCAGCACCGCCACCTCGTCGGCGATCTCGCTGACCATCGGCAGCGACGCCGAGACGAAGACGATGGCGGTGGCGAAATCCCGCCGCAGGTCGCGCATCAGCCGCAGGATCTGCGCCGCCACGGTCACGTCGAGCGGCTGCGTGACGTTGTCCGCCACCAGCAGGGCGGGGTTGCCGACCAGCGCGTCCACGATCAGCGCGCGCTGCATCATGCCGCCGCTGAACTGCGAGGGATACTCGTGGTAGCGCTGCGCCGGCGCCGGGATGCGCACGGCGGCCAGCAGGGCGATGGTGCGCTCCCTCGCCTCCCGGGCGGAGACGCCCGGCTCGATGGCGCGCAGCTTCTCCACGATCTGGTGGCCGACCGGGAGGGTGGGGTCGAGCGCGCTGGCCGGGTTCGAGCCGATATAGGCGATCTGCCGGCCGCGCACGGCGCGGATGCGGTCCCGCGGCATGGTCAGCAGGTCCTCGCCCCGGTAGGCGACCTGTCCCCGCGTCGCCACCAGCGGCGCGGTCAGCCAGGCGACCAGCGCGCGCGCCAGCACCGTCTTGCCCGACCCGGTCTCGCCGATCACCCCCAGGATCTCGCGCTCGGCCAGGTCGAAGCTGATGCCCTGCAGGATCGGACGGACGCCGCGGCTGCCCTCGACGCCGACGCACAAGTCCCGCACGCGCAGCAAGGGCGGAGGAGCGTCCATCTAGCTCTCGCCCGCGTAGGCGCGGTTGCGGGCGCGCTCGAGCGCCGCACCCATCAGGTTGATGCTGGTCAGGGTCAGCGCCAGGAACACGCCGGGGGCCGTGGCGATCCACCAGGCGTTGATCAGGTACTTGCGGCCGTCGGCGATGATGTTGCCGAAGCTCGGGGTGGGCGGCTGGATGCCGAGGCCCAGGAAGCCCAGCACCGATTCGAAGATCATCATGCGCGCGATGTCCAGCACGGCCACGAAGGCGACCGGCGGCAGCACGTTGGGCGCGATCAGCAGCGCCATGATCCGCCAGTCCGACGCCCCCAGGACCCGGGCGCCGCGCACGAACTCCTTCTTCCGCTCCCCCAGCGTGACGCTGCGCACCACGCGCGCATAGAGCGGCCATCCCGACAGGCCCAGGACCAGGATGATCGACGCGACGCTCGGGCGCGACACGCCGAGGATCGAGATCGCCAGGATGATCATCGGGATCGAGAGCTGGGCGTCGGTCAGCCGCATGATGACCGTGTCGACCCATCCGCCCTTGAAGCCGGACAGCAGGCCCAGGCCGCAGCCGACGACGAACATCAGGATGACGGTCAGCACGCCGATCAGCAGCGAGTAGCGCAGGCCGATGAGGCTGCGCAGCAGCATGTCGCGGCCCAGCTGGTCGGTGCCGAGCGGATGCGCCCAGCTCCATTTGTCCCCGAACAGGATGGGCGGCAGGAACCGTTCGCGGATGGCGCTTTTCAGCGGGTCGGTGCCGCTGATCTCGGGCCAGGCCACGGCGGCCGCCAGCAGCACGACGAACAGGACCAGGCCCACCCGCATGAAGCCGGAGCGGCTGGCGTCGGCCCAGATGCGGTACGGCACCGACCGCGCGCCCCCCGGCAGCCGCGCCGGGACGGCCGGGCCTGCCGGCTGGATCGCCGTGTCGCCCATCAGTATTCGAGCCTCGGGTCGATCTTCGTCGCGGCCACATCGACCAGGATGTTGACGAGGACGAAGATGCCGCTGGCGACGATGGCGATGCCCTGGATCAGCGGGAAGTCCCGTTGCAGCACCGCGTTCACCGTCAGCTGGCCCAGGCCGGGATAGTCGAAGATGTACTCCACCACCAGCACGCCCCCCAGCAGCGTGCTGAGCTGGATGCCGATCAGGTTCAGCAGCGGCACCGAGGCGTTGCGCAGCGCGTGCAGCACGACGCGGGCACGCCCGAGGCCGCGCACCTCGCCCGCCTCGATGAAGTGCTCGCGCATGACCGCGGCCACCGACACCGTGAGCGAGCGGATGAGGAACGGCGACAGCTCGACCGCCAGCACGATGGCCGGCAGCAGCGTGTAGGCGTAGTTGCGGTAGCCGATGGAGGGCAGCCAGCCGAGCTGCACCGTGACCACCAGCGCCAGGACGATGCCGAGCCAGAAGTTCGGCAGCGACACGAACAGGCAGCCGATGAAGAAGGCGAGGGTGTCGGGCCAGCGCCCGGGGTGCAGCCCGCCGGCGATGCCGACCGGCAGCGAGAACAGCAGCGCCAGGACCAGCGCCGTCGCCGCCAGTTGCAGGGTCAGCGGCGCGCGCTCCAGGATCAGGTCGGACACGGCGGCCATCTCGCCGCGCGTCGGGTCGTTGTAGACGCCGCCCTGGGCGATGGCGCCGCTCTTTGGCCGCTGGTAGGAGTGGCCGAGGTCGCCCTGGACCAACCCGCCGGCATAATGCCCGAACTGGATCAGCAGCGGGTCGCGCAGGCCCATCTTGCGCGCGACCTCCTCCACCACGTTGTCGGGCGCCATGCCGCCGACGATCAGCCGCACCGGGTCGCCGGGGACGACCCGCAGCAGGGTGAAGATGATGAGCGCCGTCAGCAGCACGATGACCAGGCCCTGCGCCAGCCGCCGAAGCAGCACCCCAAGCAGGGCCATGAGCCGCGCCGGCGGCTCAGGCCAGCGTCGCCTGGGTCATGTCCTGCATGCCGTTCGGGTAGATGTACAGGCCGTCGAGCTTCTTGGTCATCGCGTGGATGAACACCGAGGTGAACAGCGGCAGCGACGGCACCTTCTGCGCCAGCAGCGGCAGCGTGTCCGTCTGCAGGATCCTCTTGCGCTCCTCGGTGGAGGCGGCGTTGCGCTCCCGGTCGAGCGAGGCGTCGATCTCGGGGTCAACGATGCCGGTGATGCGCTTGCTGCTGGAATGGAAGTGCGTGCGCAGCACGAGGTCGGGCTCGGGGGAGCCGGTGCACCAGCCGCAGTCGATCATGTGCCCGGCGCCGCCGCCGGGCCGGTCGTAGAGCAGGTTGCCCCAGGCAGCGACCTCCAGCACCGTCAGCTTCACCGGGAAGCCCTGCTCGCGCAGCATCTCGGTCACCAGCTCGCCGTACTCCTTGGTCTTCGGGTAGAACCCGACGGAGACGTAGTACTCCAGCTCCGGCAACCCCTTGCCCTTCGGGAAACCGGCGGCGGCCAGCAGCGCCTGCGCCTTCGCGGGATCGAACTCCGGGAAGTCCGGCACGTCGGCGTAGCCGAACTTCACCGGCGAGATGTGGGCGGAGGAGGCGTGGCCGGAGATGCCGAGCACCTCCAGGATCACCTTGCGGTCGATGGAATGCGCCGCCGCCTGGCGCAGCCGGACGTCGTTGAACGGCGGCTTCGAGCAGCGGAACCAGAGATACTTGTTCTCGACCGAGATCGCCTTGTTGATGGTGAAGCCCGGGTTCTTCTGGATGGTCTCGACTTGCTCCTGCTCCAGCCGCTCGATGATGTCGGCTTCGCCCGACAGCAGGGCCAGGGTGCGCGTCGTCGTGTCGCCGACGAACTTGTAGGTGACGCCCGGGATCTTCGGCTTGCCCGCCAGGAACTTGTCATTGGCGACCAGGATGCTGCTGTCGCCCTTCTGCTCGACGAAGCGGAAGGGGCCGGTGCCGTTCGGGCGCGCCGCCAGCACCTTCTTGTCCGCCACGTCCTTGGCCGAGAGGATCGGCAGGAACGAGGAGAGGTAGTAGAACAGCGCCGCCGGGTAGCCGAACTTCTCGGTCTTGATGCGGACGGTCAGGCGATCGACGGCCTCGACCTCCACCGGCCCCGGATACCACTGCGCGGCGCGGTCGGGTTGGCAGCCGTATTCGTAGGTCGCCTTGACGTCCTCCGCGCCGAACGGCTTGCCGTCATGGAAGGCGACGCCGTCGCGCAGCTTGAATTCCAGGGTGTACTTGTCGATGGGGTTGACCGCCGTCGCCAGCTCGAAATTGAGCTGCTCGGGCTTCTCTGGACGCATCGGGCAGCGCGTCAGGTAGCCGAACACGAAGCTTTCGAGGATCAGCTGCCCCAGGTTGGTGTGCGTCGTCGGGTCCCAGTTGCCGGTCAGCGCCTCGGCGCCCAGGAACACGATGGGCTTGCTGGCGGCCTGCGCGTAGGCGGAGTGGATGAAGAAATCCGTGTTGAGGCACGGCATGCCGACGGCCGCCGCCGCGGCACCCCCCAGGAACAGCCTACGGTCGATTGCGGTCATCTGCGGCGTCCTTCAAGGCGGCCCGGCGCACGGGGCCAGTTGCGGGGGATGCGGCACGGCACGCCAGCGGATGTGGCAATCGTGGGATCGCCTCGTCCAATACGTCTGGGCAGGAAACCTGCTGAGGCTTGCCGTCGAGACGGACGAAGATTGAAGCCTAAAACTTAGGCATATGCTTTCTATGAAGGCGAAACTTGACGGGACTAAGGGAGCGGTCCCGAAATCAGCATCTATTTGCATCAATTCATACAAAGCCTATTTTCAATTCGCGCCGCATGTCAATGTCGGGATTGTGAGTTTTGACCGTTTCGGCGCCATTTTCCGCTTGGCCCTGGAAACGCTTCGTGCGTGGATCAGGCCTGCCAGCGCGCCCCATCCACGGGGCCGATCCAGACCGCAACGGGAGACCTTGCCGCATGTATGACACCATCATCGTCGGGGCCGGCTCGGCCGGCTGCGTGCTGGCGAACCGGCTGTCCGCCGAGCCGGGGCGCAAGGTCCTCCTGCTGGAGGCCGGGCGGCGCCCGCCCGTGGCGTCCGACATGCCGGCGATGTGGATCGGGATGGTCAACACCGAGGTCGACTGGGGCTATCACACCGTGCCGCAGGCCGGCTGCAAGATGCGGCGCATCCTTTGGCCGCGCGGCAAGATGCTCGGCGGCTCCGGCTCCATCAACGCCATGATCTACATCCGGGGGCTGCCGTCCGACTATGACGCCTGGGCGTCCATGGGCTGCGCCGGCTGGGCCTGGGAGGACGTGCTGCCGGCCTTCCTGAAGTCGGAGCACAACGAGACCCTGGGCAACGCGCCGCTCCACGGCCAGGGGGGCGAGCTGAACATTGCCAACCTCCCCTATGTGGACGCGACGGAGCGGCTCTGGCTGGCGGCGGCGCAGGCGGCGGGCCTGCCGCCGAACGACGACTTCAACGGCGCCGTCCAGGAGGGCGTCGGCTTCTTCCAGCTGTTCTGCAAGGACGGCGAACGCTACGGTACCGCCAAGGCATTCCTGCGCCCGGCGCTGGACCGGCCGAACCTCACCGTCGAGACCGGCGTCCTGACCACGCGCATCCTGATGGACCGGGGCCGCGCGGTCGGGGTCGAGTACCTGCGCAACGGCCAGCCCTGCGTCGCCCATGCGGCCAGCGAGGTCGTGCTGTCGGCCGGCGCCATCGGCTCGCCCCAGTTGCTGCTGCTGTCGGGGATCGGGCCGGCGGATGAGCTGCGCCAGGCCGGCGTCGCGCCGGTGCACGACCTGCCCGGCGTCGGCAAGAACCTCCAGGACCACATCAACATCCCGATCACCTTCCACACCCATGGCCGGGTCGGCATCGGCGGCATGACCGAGGGCGAGCTCGGCGCTGCCGTCGCGGAGTGGACGGGATCGCGCACCGGCCCCATCACCAGCAACTGGGCGGCGGCCGGCGGCTTCGCCCGCAGCGGCGTCTCGGCTGGCGAGCCGGACTTGCAGCTGTACGGGGTAATCGCGGCGAACCGTGACCATGCCCGCTACCTCAGCGCCCGGCCCGGCCTCACCTTGCACGCCACGCTGCAGCGCCCGCAGTGCCGCGGCGAAATCCGGCTGCGCTCCGCCGATCCCATCGAGCAGCCGGCCATCGATCCCCGTTACCTCGCCGATGATCCCAACGGCACCGACCTGGCAACCCTCGTCGCCGGCGTGAAGCTCAACCGCCGCATCGCCGCCGCCCTCCCGTTGCGCGAACTGATCGACGCGGAGATCACGCCGAGCGCGGAGGCGCAGTCGCACGAGGAGATCGGCGAGTTCATCCGAGGCCATTGCACGACGCTGTATCATCCTGCCGGAACGTGCCGGATGGGGACGGACCCGTCTGCCGTGGTCGACCCGGCCTTGAGGGTGCATGGCGTCGCGGGCCTGTATGTCGCAGATGCGTCGATCTTCCCGCGCATGGTGTCGGGAAACACGAACGCGCCGACGATCATGGTGGCGGAGCGGGCCGCTGCCGTGATCGCCGCGGGGCGGGAATTCTAGCCGGACGGCGTCCGGTGGTGGTACTGGGGCAGATACGAGCGGCCTCCCTGGGCGTCGGCCACACGAGATCGCCGGTGACTCTGTGCTCAGCCCCTGAAATACGGAGGCGCCGGCGAAACCGACCCGGACGGGACGACGACGCCCCGGCGCGTCTGGGCGCGCCACGCCAGCAACGCCGCGACCGCGCCGTTCATCACGTTCCAGGCGATGCCGTTGGCAAAGGCGAGGCGATACGAGCCGGTGCGGTCGAAGATCTCGCCGGTCATCCAGCCGCCCAGCGCCATGCCGACGATGGTCGCGCCGATGACAAGGCCCACCTTGGCGCCGGCCTCGCGCGCCGGGAAATACTCGCGCACGATGATCGCGTAGCTCGGCACGATCCCGCCCTGGAACAGGCCGAACAGCCCGGAGATCACATACAGGGACGGGAGCGAGTCGAAGACCAGGAACAGCGACAGCGACGCGCCCTGCAGCACCGAGCCGGCGAGCAGGGTCGGCAGCCCGCCGATGCGGTCGGCGATCCAGCCCGAGCCGACGCGGCTGACAATGCCCAGGCCCAGCATCAGCGACAGCATCTCCGCCCCGCGTGCCGGGCCGTAGCCGAGGTCGCCGCAGTAGGCGACGATATGCACCTGCGGCATCGCCATCGCGACGCAGCAGCCCAGGCCCGCGGCGACCAGCAAGGCCAGCAGCAGCCCCGGCGACAA
>CAHJXG010000128.1 GCA_903644035.1 Rhodospirillales bacterium | reverse complement strand
GTGGCCCGGGCGCTCGGCGCCGGGCGGCGCGGGGACGCCGATGCGCTGGTGCTGCACGCCGTCCTGATCAACCTGGCCCTGGGCCTCGCGGCGTCGGCGCTGTTCCTGGTGTTCGGCCGGCGCATCTACGGCGCCATGGGAGGCGAGGGCGCCTCGCTGGAGGCGGCCTTGGCCTATTCCGACGTGGTGTTCGCCGGCAACGTGCTGGTGTGGCTGATGAACGCGCTGGCCAGCGTGATCCGCGGCACCGGCAACATGCTGGTCCCGTCGCTGGCGATCTGCGCCGGGGTGGTCCTGCTGGTGCCGCTGTCGCCGCTGCTCATCTTCGGGTTCGGCCCGGTGCCGGGGCTGGGCATCGCGGGCGGCGGCGCGGCCATCCTGCTGACGACGGCGCTGATGATCGCGGTGCTGGCCTGGTACATCCTGTCCGGGCGCTGCGTCGTGCGGCTGCGCGGGGGGCGCCTGCGCTGGCCGCTGTTCGCCGACATCCTACGCGTCGGCGCGGTGGGCGCGGTCAGCACGCTGCAGACGACGCTCACGGTGGCGCTGACCACGGCTCTGGTCGGCACGTCGGGCGGGCCGGACGCGGTGGCCGGGTATGGCACGGGCGCACGGCTGGAGTACCTGCTCATCCCGCTGGTGTTCGGGCTGGGGGCGCCGATGGTGGCGCTCGTGGGCACCAACATCGGTGCCGGGCAGGGGCGGCGGGCCCTGCGGATCGCGCTGACCGGGGGCGGTCTGGCCTTCGTGGCGACCGAGGCGGTCGGGATCGCCGCGGCGATCTGGCCGGAGGCCTGGCTGACCCTGTTCGGCGCCAACCCGCGCATGATCGCGACGGGCGTGGCCTATCTGCAGACCGTGGGGCCGACCTATGGGTTCTTCGGCCTGGGCCTGTCGCTGTACTTCGCCTCCCAGGGCGCGGGGCGGCTGGGGTGGCCGCTGCTGGCCGGGCTGGTCCGGATGGTGATCGCGGTGGGCGGCGGCTGGGCGGTGCTGACGATGACGGGGTCGCTGGGCTGGACCTTTGCGGCCCTGGGTCTGGCGCTCGTGGTCTACGGCGTCATGCTGGCGACCGCGGTGGCGTCAGGCGTCTGGTTCCAGGTGTCCAGGTCGGGCGTCGCCTAAAGCGGGAGCCTCCTGCTGGACCGCCCCGGCCCGCATGTGCATAAACAATCATGCGCACAAACATCGATGTCGACGATGCTCTCCTCGCAGGGGCGACGGAGCTTACGCCGAGGAAGGCGACCGTTGAGGAGGTGCTGCGTCGCCAGCGTCCGGATGCGCTGGCAGACATGGCCGGGCTGGGATGGGATGGCGACCTCGCCGCGATGCGTGAGGGACGGGCACCTGATCGCCGGGCGTGATCTCGGCTTGCGGGTCGCCTGAGGCTAGCCCTGCCGCGCTACGCCTTCGGCAGACCCATCTCCACCAGCCGCGCATACAGCCCGGCGCCGAAGGGGATCGCCTCGTCGTTGAACATGTACTTCGGGTGGTGCGGCGAGAAGCCGGGGCCGTTGCCGACGTTCAGGTAGGCGCCGGGCACCTGCTCCAGCATGAAGGCGAAGTCCTCCGACCCCATCACCGGCGGCTTGCTGGTCACGAGATTGGCCTCGCCCACCAAGTCCCGCACGGCGTCGATGACGGCCGCGGTCGGCTCCGCGCTGTTGACCGTGGGCGCGAAGATCAGCCGCCAGTCCAGGCTGGCCGTGGCGCCGAACCCCGCCGCGACGCCCTCGGCCAGGCGCCGCATCGCATCCTCGATGGCCTGGCCCACCTCGCGCGCGAAGAACCGGGCCGTGCCGGAGATCGTCGCGGTCTGCGGGATCACGTTGTAGGCGTCGCCGCCGACCACCTTGGTCACGCTTACCACGGCCGGGTCGCGCGGCGAGAGATTGCGCGAGACGATGGATTGCAGCGCGGTGGCGATGTGGCAGGCGGTCAGCACTGGGTCGATGCTCTCCTCCGGCCGGGCGCCGTGCGATCCCTTGCCGCTGACCCGGATGTCGAAGAACGCGCCGCCCGCCATCACGGCGCCCTCGCGCACGGCGTAGCTGCCCACCTCCATGCCGGTCCGGTTGTGCATGCCGTAGATGGCGTCGCACGGGAACCGCTCGAACAGCCGGTCCGCCAGCATGGCGAGCGCGCCGCCGCAGCCCTCCTCGCCGGGCTGGAAGATGAGGTTCACGGTGCCGCTGAAGTTGCGCGTCTCCGCCAGGTACTGGGCAGCGCCCAGCAGCATGGCGGTGTGCCCGTCATGCCCGCAGGCGTGCATCCGGCCCGGCACGGTGGAGCGGAACGGCAGGTCCGTCGCCTCCTCGATCGGCAGCGCGTCCATGTCGGCCCGCAGGCCGATGGCGCGGTTGCCCGAGCCTGCGCGCAGCACCCCCACGACGCCGGTGCCGCCGACGCCGCGATGCACCTCGATCCCCCACTCCTCCAGCTTGCGCGCCACGAGTTCGGCGGTGCGGTGCTCCTCCATGCCCAGCTCGGGGTGCGCGTGCAGGTCGCGGCGGATGGCCGTGAGCGCGTCGTGGTCGCGGCGGATGTGGTCGATGGCGGTCATACGCCCGACGCCCGGCATACCTTCAGCCGAGGTCCGGCTGCGTGTCCTTGAAGCTCTGCAGCGCCTGGATCTTGGCCCACCAGTCCCCGAACCCCTCGACGCCGAACAGCGCGTCCTTGTCGGGCGTCAGCGAGACGTAGAACGCGACCGGAGCGAGGTAGAGGTCCGCCAGGCTCAGCTCGCCCGCGATGAAGGGCGAGGCGCCGCGGGTCCTCATGGCGAACTCGATGATCTTGCGCCCGTTCTCGAGGCCGCTGTCCCGCATCGCGTCGTTCTTGCCGCCGACGAAATCGGGGAAGAGGTGATAGGCCGCGACGCCGCCCACCAGCGCGCCGTAGCCGTAGGAGTCGATGATCCCGACGACCATGTCCATCCGGGCGCGGTCCCCGGGGGTCGCGGGGATCAGCGACCGGCCCGGCAGCACGTCGTTCAGGTAGCGGGCGATGGCCGAGGTCTCGAGGATGCGCAGCCCGTCATGGTCGAGCACCGGGACCTTGCCGAAGGGATGGCGCTCCAGATGCTCGGGCTGCTTCGGCTCGCCCTCCAGGACGTTGAGCGGGACTTGCTTGAATTGCGTGACGCCCTTCTCGGCCAGCAGCATCTTGACCGTCCGCACATACGTCGAACCGTCGAAACCCCAGAGCGTGATGTCGGACATGGATGGTGACCCTGCTTGCCGGTATGGCGGCCACGGTCATACAAAGCTTTCGCCACGGCTGGAAGCCCACGGCCCGGCCGCCGCTACCGGGCGTCGTGGAAGATCAGCCCCAGCGTGTGGCGGTGGCCCGTGCGCAGCCGGCTGACGCCATGGCGCATCGCCACGCGGTAGGTGCCGCGCGTGCCGGCCACGGGCCGCTGGTTGGTTGCGAACAGGACGGCCTCGCCCTGCCGCAGGGCCACGACCTCGGCCCGGGACTGCATCCGCGGGCGCTGCTCGGTCAGGACGAACTCGCCGCCGGTGAAGTCGTCGCCGGGGCGGCTGAGCAGGATAGCAGCCTGCAGGGGAAAGTGCAGGTCGCCGTAGAGGTCCTGGTGCAGGCAGTTGTAGTCGCCGGGTCCGTAGCGCAGCAGCAGCGGCGTGGGCCGCGACTGCCCGGCGGCGTGGCAGCGCGCCAGGAAGCCCGCGTGGTCGTCCGGAAACCCCGCCAGGCCCAGCGCCGCGCCCCAGCGGTTCGCGATGGCCGCGAGCGCCGGATACAGCGCGGCGCGCAGGGTGCCAATGAGTGTCGGCAGGGGATAGGCGTAGTACTGGTATTCGCCCTGGCCGTAGCCGTGCCGCTCCATCACGACGCGGCTGCGGAAGCTGCTTGGCTCGTCATAGCCCTCGATCAGGGCGCGGCACTCCGCCGCGGTCAGCAGCGGC
>CAHJXG010000127.1 GCA_903644035.1 Rhodospirillales bacterium | reverse complement strand
CGGGCCACGGGCCGGCCGCCGTGCCCTGGCCCGCCGCCGCGGCGCCGCAGGAGCGCTATCTGGGCGAGCTTGTCCGCGCCGTCCGCGCCATCATCGCCCATGGCGGCGACATCGAGCAGGCGGTGGCGACGGTGGGTGAGGCGGAGCGGGAACGCTGGGCCTTGTTCGACGACTACAACGGCCGCAACGTGACGGGCGCCTTCAAAGAGCTTGAATGGGAATAGGCCGGCGCGAAGCGGGCCATACTGGGGAACGGGATACATGAGGGCAATCGCGGCGGCACTGGGCCTGGCACTGGTTGCGACGATGCCCGCCTGGGCGGAGGAAGACCCGGAGGCCCGCGCCGCCCGCTGGACGGACCTGAAACATGCGGTGTTCGGCGAGCGCGAGGTCACGGACGGCGCCGGGATCATCACCCTCGACGCGCCGGCGCGCGCCCTGGACGCGGCTTTGGTGCCGATCACGGTCAGCCTCTCGGCCGGGGGTGGCGCCGGGCCTGGCAAGGTGCGCGCGGTCTGGCTGGTGGTGGACGGCAACCCGTCGCCGCTCGCCGGGACCTTCAAGTTCGGCCCGGCCGCCGATCCGCGCAGCCTGAAGACCCGCATCCGCGTGGACCAGTATACCCTGCTGCATGCCGTCGCCGAGACCGAGGATGGCCACCTGTATGCGGCCGAACGCTACGTGAAGGCGGCGGGCGGCTGCTCCGCGCCGTCCACCAAGGACCCGCAGCTCGCCATGTCGCGGCTCGGCCAGATGCGCCTGCGCCTCGACGGCGAGGCGCCGTTGCGCGAGGGAGAAGCGGCGACGGCGCACCTGCTGATCAGCCATCCCAACAACAACGGCATGCAGGTGGACCAGGTCTCCCATTTGTTCGTGCCGCCGCGCTACATCCAGGACATCACGGTGCGCTACGGCGACGCGCTGGTGCTCAGCGTGAACGCCGACATCTCGTTGAGCGAGGACCCGGTGATCACCTTCGGCTTCGTGCCGCAGGGCGCCGGCCCCATGCGGGTGGACGTGCTGGACAGCACGCAGGCGCGGTTCCACCGAGATTTCGTGCTGGGCGGCGAGCCGAGCTGACCGTCCCTCGGGCTACTTGCACTGCAGCGCCACCTCCGCCTGGGCGCGGTTGAGCTGCTCGGTGCGCTCCCTGGCGACCGGGGTGTCGCGGAACATCGCGCCGCGGTCGCCCAGGCCGCCGCGCTGCATGCTGAGGATCGTCTCGGCCTCCTGATAGTCCTCGTACGGCATCAGGTCGGCGATGGTGTCGATGCCGCAGGCGCAGCGTTCGAGGAACTCCCGCTTGAAGCCGTTGCCGGCCAGGCAGCCGATGACGTAGTCGGCCCGCGTCGCCGTGGGGTAGTCGTGGGCGGGATGACGGACCTCGGCGCGCGCGGCGACGGCGACTAGCGCGCCGGCGGCGATGAGCAGGGTGGCGCGGGTCATGGCTCGACTCCCGTGAACACCGTGCGCTGGCTGAAGGCGGGGACGTCCATCTTGGCGTCGGCCGGGGTCTCGATGCGGATTTCCGCCAGCATCCCCGGCACCGCGTCCGCCAGCGTGAAGCTGTAGCGTTTCGCCTGCAGGGACGGGATGCGCTCCAGCCGTTGCTCGCCCGCAAAGGGCTGGACGGTGATCACCCGCGCGGGCACGGCGGCGCCATCGAGGTTGAAACTCGTCTCGGTGATCGCCGCCTTGGTGACGAACGCCTCGCGGATCTTGTTGCGGAAGTATGACGTGGACAGGCCGAGGGCCTCCTTCATCTCGTTCACGTCGCGCTCCAGCGTGAGCATCAGCAGCGGGTTGCCATGGAAGTTGTCGAGCTCGGGAAACCGGACCTGCCGCTCGCCGGTCAGGTAGTCGAACGTGAGCGATTTCGTGCCGTCTGGATTAACCCGGCGGATATGCAGCGCGACCCTGTCGGTGAACCCGGCCGGGCCTTCGCGGGTGAACCCGTAGTCGAGCGTCTCGGCACGGTCCACGTTGCGCAAATGCGGCGTCTCGAACAGCGCGACCTGCGCCGGGCTGAGCGGCCGGACGTCGTCGGGCGCTCCCTGCGCGCGCGCCGGGCCGTGCAGGCACGCCAAGACCATTGCGCCTGAGCACAAGAGCCTCATAGTCTGGGCGGCCGAGTTTCGGAGGAGGCGCCTCGCCATGATCGAGTTGGTCCTTGTCTATTGCTTGTCGAGCACGCCGGACCGCTGCATGGAGCGGCGGGAGGTGCGGGAACCCGTCGGAAGCCCGATCGAGTGCACCTTGAAGGCGCAGACGATCGCCCAGGAATACGTCGTAGAGCACCCGCGCTTCCGCCTGTCAGGCTGGCGTTGCGAGGTGGACAAGCCCCGGGAACGCCCGGCGTAGCGGCACGCCGGACGTTCCAGCCAGGCTTCAGTAAACGACGACGCTGCGGATGCTCTCGCCCCGCGTCATCAGGTCGAACCCCTCGTTGATCTGATCAAGCGGCAGCACGTGGGTGATCAGGTCGTCGATGTTGATCTTGCCCTCCATGTACCAATCGACGATGCGCGGCACGTCGGTGCGGCCGCGGGCGCCACCGAAGGCGGTGCCGCGCCAGACGCGCCCCGTGACCAGCTGGAAGGGACGGGTGGCGATCTCGCGCCCGGCTTCCGCCACCCCGATGACGATCGATTCGCCCCAGCCGCGATGGCAGCATTCCAACGCTTGGCGCATGACCTCGACGTTGCCGGTGGCGTCAAAGGAGAAATC
>CAHJXG010000126.1 GCA_903644035.1 Rhodospirillales bacterium | reverse complement strand
GACCCTGCCGGACGCCATGAGACGCGGCGCCGACCGCCTCGCCCTACCGCCGTGCGGGCGCCTGCCCCGTCGTCGCGACCGGGGCGGTGCGGACCTTGCCCAGCTCGTGCCGCCGCTCGCCGGCGTAGCGGACCAGGGCGAGGCCCCGATACAGGCCGTGGACGAACTTGCTGTAGGGCATGGTCAGGAACAGGGCGAGCACGACGCCCAGATGCACCGCCAGCAGCACGCCGAAGGCGGGCGTGGCGCGCAGGCCGAGCAGCAGCAGGCCCGTCACGGCGGTGAGCAGGAGCATCAGGGTGAAGGCGGAGTCCATGCCCAGGCGGCTGCCGTCGCGCAGGTCCGGGTTCTGCCGGAACTTGGCGCGCAGCAGGCCCGTGGTGCCGACCGCGAGGCCGACGCCGCCCAGCGTGCCCAGCACGACGGGCAGGTCCCACCAGGGATACGGCGCCTCCCGCGCCAGGAGGTAGTGGTACAGCGTCGCCGTGGAGGTGGACGCGAAGCAGAGCATGAAGCCGTAGAAGGTGAGGTGGTGGAAGACCCGGCGCCTGTCCTCCGGCTTCTCGTTCTCCGTCATGCAGCCCACGCCGCCGCCGTGCAGGTAGGTGAGCTTCGCCGCGTCATGCCCGCCGCGGGCCACGGTGAGGGGACCCGGCGTGTAGGGGGTGGCGCGCCCGGCCTCGCGCCAGAATGCGGTGGCGCCCATCGCCAGGGCGAACAGCATGGAGAGGAAGGCGCCGCCGAACAGCAGCGCCATCGCGTTGTGCGGCATGAGCCGGTAGAAGGCGCCGGGCTCGGTCCCCGCGGCCCAGAAGGCGGCCGGGTCGTTGAACAGCGCGAAGCCGGCGATGAACCCGGCGACGCCGAGCGCCAGCGCCAGGGCGATCCACAGCCCGTTGCGCTCGAACAGCGGGGCCAGGGCGCGGGGCCAGGCGTAATGCGCGTAGGACTCGCTGCGGACCTGCGCCAGCACCTGCGGCACGTTCACGTTGAACTCGTGCGGGGGCGAGAACTGGCAGTCGTAGTAGCAGGCGCCGCAGTTGTGGCAGAGGTTGGCCAGGTAGTTGAGGTCGCCGTCCTCGAAGGAGCGGCGCATCTCCATGGCCGGGAACACGGCGCACAGCCCTTCGCAGTAGCGGCAGGAGTTGCACACGGTCATCAGCCGGTCCGCCTCCGCCAGCGCCGCGGTGGCGTGGTGCTCCGTGGTGCCGGCCGTCCCGGTGCCGGCGGCGTCGACGCCGTCGCGCGCGGCGCCCTTCAGCCCGATCCTGGTTTCAGTTGCGGACATTGCGCGCCGCCTCCCGTCCTGCGATGCGGCCGAACACGGCCCCGATGGTCATCCCGATCCCGGCGGCATAGCCCTCGCCCAGCACGTTGCCGGCCATGATCTCCCCGGCCGCGAACATGTTGGAGGCGGAGGTGCCGTTCGCCATCATCATCCGGGCCTCGGCGTTCACGCGCGTGCCCAGGTAGGTGAAGGTGATCCCCGGCCGGACCGGGTAGGCGTAGAAGGGCGCGGTCTCGATCCGCCGCGCCCAGTGGGTCTTGGGCGGCTCCAGCCCCTCCGTGCGGCAGTCGTCCAGGATCGTGTCGTCGAAGGTGCCGGGGCGGACGGCGGCGTTGAACCCGTCCACGGTGGCGCGCAGGGCCGCGGGGTCCAGCCCCAGCCCATCCGCCAGCGCCTCGATCGTCGGCGCCTTCACCGGCGGGAACAGGGACGGCATGAAAAGGTCCAGCGAGGGCGCGTCGAAGATGATGTAGGCGATCTGCCCCGGCTGCGCCGCCACCAGCCGGCCCCAGATGGCGTAGCGCTTCGGCCAGATGTCCTCGCCCTCGTCGTAGAAGCGTTGGCAATCGCGGTTCACCACGATGCCGAACACCACGCAGTCCAGCCGGGTGATGATGCCGCCGTCGTACTGGGGGGCACGCGCGTCGATGGCCACGGCGTGGCACTGGGTGGGGTCCCCCACCTCCTGCACCCCGCTGTCGAGCAGCATCCGCAGCACCGTGCCCTTGTTGTTGCGGGTGCCGCGGATCAGGAAGTTCTCCGCCGCCTCGCCCCAGTACTGCTTCAGCATCTCGATGTTGGACTCGAAGCCGCCGGAAGCGGCCACCAGGGCGCGGGCGGCGACCTCCTCGCCGTTGGCGGTGGCGGACAGGAAGGTCCCGTCCTCGATCCGCATCGCCGTGACCTCGGCCTCGTAGCGGACCTCCACGCCCAGCGCCTCCGCCGTGCGATACAGCGCGTTCAGCATGGCGCGGCCGCCGCCGAGGAAGAAGGAGTTGGTGCGCCCCAGGCTCAGCGTGCCGCCCAGCGAGGGCTGCCAGCGCACGCCCTGCTCCTCGATCCAGCCCAGCATGGACTTGGATTCGCGGATCATGTGGTGGGCCAGGTCCTGGTCGGTCTTTCCCTTGGTGACCCGCATCAGGTCCTCGAAGAACTCCTCCTCAGAATAGGGGCCGGACAGGCTGGCGGTGGCGGCGTCATGGGCGCAGCGCATGTTGCGGGTGTGCCGCGTGTTGCCGCCGCGCCAGAAGGCGCTGGAGGCTTCCAGAACCGTCACCGAGGCCCCCTCGCGCCGGGCGCTGATCGCCGCGCACAGCGCCGCGTTGCCGCCGCCGATCACCAGGATGTCGATCATCGCCCGATCCTCCGAAACGGTTCGGCGGGAGGGCCATCGTTCCCGCGGCCGGGCCATGCCGGCGCCCTAATGCCCGGCAGGCCGCTCGTCCCTGCCGGTGATGACGAGGACATCGAGCGCCTCCACCCGGTCGCCGAGGCACCAGAGCGGGTTCACCTCGAAGGCCGCCAGCCCGTCGCCCAGCGACAGCGCCGCCTGGGTGCAGGCCCAGATCGCCTCGGACGCCTTGGCCAGGCTCACGCCGGGACCGCCCCGGGATCCCTGGAGCAGCGGGGCGGCGCGCAGGCCCCGCAGCATGGTCTCGATCTCCGCCGGGGTGACGGGCAGCACGGCCAGGCTGACGTCCTTGAGCGTCTCGATCCAGATGCCGCCCAGGCCCACGGCCAGGGTGGGGCCGAAGGTGGGATCGACCGTGACGCCGGCGAACAGCTCCACGCCGCGCGGGCGCATCGGGCTGACCAGCACGCCCTCCACCCCGCCCGGGGCCGCCATCCGCCCCGCCGCCGCCACCCCGGCGAAGGCGTCGCGCACCTGCGCCGCGTCCGCAAGGTTCAGCCTGACGCCGCCGATGTCCGACTTGTGCGCGATCGCCGCCGCGCAGACCTTGAGCACGACCGGGTAG
>CAHJXG010000125.1 GCA_903644035.1 Rhodospirillales bacterium | reverse complement strand
GGCATCGGCATCGGCGCCGTGCCGCTGCGGGCGTTGTTGAGGCTCTGCTCATTCAGCGCGTCGGTGGCGGCGCTGCCGGCCGGCGCGCGCGCCGCGCCCGAACGGGAGTGCGCCGAGTGATGCGCCGCACGCGAGTGGTGCATGGTGCGATGATGCGTCGTTGCGGCATGGGCGGCCGTGCCGAACGACGCGGCGACAAGAAGGGCTGCGAGGGCGGAGGCAGAGGTGCGGAGGGTCATGATGCGCTCGTCTGGTAAGGATGCAGGGCTCGGCGGCACCGAACGCGCAACTATCTCCGGTATCGCTCATTCCAGCAACATTCACGATCAGCGCGCCACGATATAGTTCCGAAGGTGGTACGGAAAGCACGTCCCGTCCGCGCCGCTCAGGGTTGGTTGCGCGTGACCACGCGCCCGGCCCGCGCCGCCGTGGCGCCCCCCTGCGTGTAGGCGGACTGTCCGTTGACCCAGGTCTCGAGGATGCCCTCGGAGGGCCGTGTCGGCTGGTCGAAGTCGGCGGCGTCCCGCACGGTGGCCGGGTCGAACAGCACGAGGTCGGCGTAGGCGCCCACCCGGATCACCCCGCGGTCCCGCAGCCCGAACACCTCGGCGGTCCCGCCCGTCATCTTGTGCACCGCCGTCTCCAGGCTGAACAGGCTGAGGTCGCGGGCGTAGTGCCCCAGCACGCGCGGGAAGGTGCCCCACAGGCGCGGGTGCGGGAACTCGTCATGCGGCAGGCCGTCGCTGCCGACCATGGAGCGCGGGTGCGCCAGGATGCGGCGCACGTCGGCCTCGTCCATCTGGAAGTAGATCGCGCCGGCCGGCTGCAGCCGCTCGGCGGCCTGGTGCAGGGTGAGGCCCCACTCGGCCGCCACGTCGGCCAACATGCGGCCGGACATCTCGGGGTGCGGCACGGACCAGGTCACCTTGGTCGCCACGTCTTCCCTGATCCGGCCCGGGATCAGCACGGTGGAGGCCGCCGCGTAGGGATACATGTCGAAACCCACGGATTGCGCCCGCGCGCCCGCCTCGATGGCCGGCAGGGTCTCGGCCGAGCGGCCGTAGTTCTCCGGCATCGCGCATTTGTGGTGGCTGATCACCACCGGCGCCCCGGCGTCGCGGCCGATCCGCAGCGTCTCCTCGATAGATTGCAGCACGCCCGCGCCCTCGTCCCGCATGTGCGTCACATAGAGGCCGCGCTGTGCCCGCAAGGCCTCCGCGACCGCGATCACCTCCTGGGTCGGCGCCTCGGCGCTCGGGCCGTAGTACAGGCCGGTCGAGAAGCCGGAGGCGCCCTGCGCCAGCGCCTCGGCCAGGCGGCGGCGCATGTGCTCGGCCTCCCGGTCGGTGGCGGCGCGGCCCACATCGCCCCCCATCGCCTCGACCCGCAGCGACATGTGGCCGATCAGCGCCACGGTGTTAACCGGCGCCGGGTCGGTGCGGAGGCGCTCGGCATATTCGGCGAAGCTGTCGAACACCCACCAGCTCTCGTCGCCCAGCAGGTCCAGGGGCGGGATGGGCCGGCCCGCCATGCGGACCGGCGAGAGGCTGATGCCGCAGTTGCCGACGACGACGGTGGTGACGCCCTGGCTCATCTTGCACATCATGCAGGCGGGGCCGCACAGCACGGCGCGGTCGTCATGCGTGTGCGCGTCGATGAAGCCCGGCGCCACCGCGCGCCCCTGCGCCGGCACGTCGCGGTCCGCGGTGACGGCGCCCAGGTCGCCCATGCCCACGATGCGGTCCCCGGTCACGCCCACGTCGCCCCGGCTGCGCGCCGCGCCGGTGCCGTCCAGGATCGTGGCGTCGCGGATGATCAGGTCGCAGTGCATGTCATTCCTTCTCAGTCACCAGCCCGTCCCGGATGTCCCGGGCGTGCCGGGCCGGGTCACGCTGCTCGGGCGCGCCCATGCCGCCGCCGCCGGGCAGTTCCAGGATCAGGCGCTCTCCGGCGGGGATCACCTGGTAGCCCTTGGTGCGCAGCATGGCGCCGCTTTTCAGCCGTACGATGCCGGGCGCGCCGTCCTGTCCGCCTTCCCGCCCGCGCGGCGCATGGGCCACCCGGTCGAAGATGGCGTTGCAGGCGAACTCGGCGTCGCCCTTGGCGCCGATCTCCATCACCTGGCCGAAGCCGCCGCGGGTGCGCCCGGCGCCGCCGCTGTCGGGGCGCAGCTCCTTGCGCCAGAACACCACGGGCGCCACGTTCTCCGTCGCCTCCACCGGCATGGTCCGCACGCCCGAGGGGAACGCCGTGCCGTCCAGCCCGTCCTGGCCCGGCCGCGCCCCGGTGCCGCCGGAGTTGAAGGTGATGACCTCGAAGTCCACCAGCGGCGAGTTCTGCCCGCTGACGATGGGTCCGCCGCGCAGAGGCGGGTTCCACAGGCAGGACGACCCCTCCGCCGTCACCCGGTCCGGCGCCGCCTGATGCAGGCAGCCCATCATCAGGTCCGGCAGCAGCTGCCCGACGATGTGCCGCACCGCGACGGCGCTGGGCCGCGGCGCGTTCAGGATGCAGCCCTCGGGGATCACCATGCGGAACGGCGCCAGGCTCGCGCTGTTGTTGGGGATGTCGGGTGCCACGACGCACTTGATGCCGAAGCTCGCGTAGGCGCGGGTGTAGGCGGCGGGCACGTTGATGCCGCGCCCGGACAGGCCGCTGGTGCCGTCGAAATCGACGGTGATCGCGTCCATGCCGACCACCATGCTGGCCGCGAGGCGCACCGGGCGCTCGTAGCCGTCCGACCAGATCTCCGCGCGGTAGGTGCCGCCCGGCAGCTTGGCGATTTCGGCCAGCGTCGCGCGGTGGCTGCTGTCCAGGATGAAGGTGGCCAGCGGGTCGATGCTGTCCAGCGCGAACTCGTCCATCATCTGCGTGAGCCGCCGCACGCCTGCGTCGTTGCAGGCGCAGAGCGAGTAGACGTCGCCCTCCAGCTCCACCGGCAGCCTTGTGCCGGCGCGCAGGAAGTCGAAGAACGTCTCGTTCGGCCGGCCGGCCTCGAAGCATTTGACGATGGGGATGTACAGCCCCTCCTCGAACACCGACCGCCCCTCCGGCCCCATGCCGAGGCCGCCCACGTCGATGACGTGCGCCGTGTTGGCGAACAGGGCCACGAGCTGGCCGCCGCGGAACGCCGGCGTCACCACCGTCAGGTCGTGCAGATGCCCGGTGCCGAGCCACGGGTCGTTGGTGATCAGGTGGTCACCGGGGTGCAGCCTCTCCGCCGGGAACTTGCGCAGGAAGTGGCCGACGCTCTCCATCATGCTGTTGACGTGGCCCGGCGTGCCCGTCACCGCCTGCGCCAGCATCCGGCCCTGCAGGTCGAAGATGCCGGCCGACAGGTCGCCCGCCTCCCGCACCGTGGTGCTGAAGGCGGTGCGGATCATGGTCTGCGCCTGCTCCTCCACCACCGCAAGCAGCCGGTTCCACATCACCTGTCGCTGGATTTGTTCTAGGACGCTCATGCCGTCTCCCGCACCAAGTCGAGGTATCCGCGCGGATCGACCGTCGCGCGCCAGCCGGGGCCGACCAGGGTGCTGGTCTCGTCCTCCGCGATGATGGCCGGGCCGGGCACGCTCTGGCCCGGCGCGAGCGAGGTGCGGTCGTGCACGGTCCAGGCGCTGGCCTCGCCCGTGGCCGTGTCCCGCACCTGCTGCGTCCGCGTGCCGCCCGGCAC
>CAHJXG010000124.1 GCA_903644035.1 Rhodospirillales bacterium | reverse complement strand
AGCCCCCGGCATAGCCCGCGAGCACGCCCAGCGACCCGCCGACGATGCCCGCGAAGATGACGGGACCCACGCCCATCAGGAGCGAGCTGCGCCCGCCGTAGAGGATGCGCGCCAGGATGTCCCGCCCCAGCTCGTCCGTGCCCAGCCAGTGCCCGCGGAAGCCGAACGGCTTGAGCCGCAGGATGACGCTCTCCTTGTAGGGATCGAAGGGCGAGATCAGCGGCGCACACACCGCCGCCAGCACGATGGCCAGCATCAGCAGGCAGAACACGACGGTCACCGGGTCCCGGCGCAGGCGGCGCCCGACCATGCCCCAATAGCCCGGCCGCGGCGGCAGCCGCACCGGCGCGGCCGCCGGCAGGGTGAGCGAGGTCATGTGAGCCTGGGACGTCATGCGCGCCGCACCCGCGGGTCCATCGCCGCCTGCAGCAGGTCCACCGCCAGGTTGGTCGCGACGAAGATCAAGGCGAGGCTCAGGATCGCGCCTTGCAGCACCGGCACGTCGCGGTTGACGATGGCGCGGCCGAGCAGGGTGCCGCTGCCGGGCCAGGCGAACACCGGCTCGACCAGGATGGACCCGCCCATCAGGTAGCCGAACTGCAGGCCCATCACCGCCAACATGCCCGGCGCCGCGTTCTTCAGCACGTGGCGCACGACCGCGAACTCCGTCAGCCCCTTGGCGCGTAGCGTGGTCACGAAATCCTGGCCGCGCACCTCCAGCACCGCGGCGCGCGTGCTGCGGGCGATGATGCCGACCGGCACCAAGGCGAGGGTCACGACCGGCAGCACCAGGTGCCGCAAGTCCTCCCAGCGCAGCACGGAGAAGCCGTACGACCCGTTCACCCCCATGCCCGACGCCGGCAGCCACGACAGCTCCACCGCGAAGATGATGACCAGCACCAGGCCGAGCCAGTAGTTCGGCACGCTGACCCCCATCACCGCCGTGCCCGTCACTCCCCGGTCCAGCGCCCGCCCCAGCCGACCCGGCGGCGCGCAGCCGGCAAGTGTCCCGAGACCCGCACCGACCACGAAGGAGAGCGGCACCGCGAACACCGCGAGCACCAGCGTGTTGGCGAGCGCGCCGCCGACCTCCAGCGACACCGGCCGCCGGGTCGCGACCGACAGCCCGAAGTCGCCATGCGCCGCGCGCCACAGCCATTGCGCGAACTGCACCGGCAGCGGCTTGTCGAAGCCGTAGGCGCGCTTGACGACCTCGATCATCTCCGCGTTGGCGTCGGGCGGCAGCACCGTCTGCAGCGGGTCGCCCGGCGCGATGTACACCAGCATGAAGCACACCAGGCTGACGCCGAAGGCGATGGGCAGGGCATAGAGCAGCCGCCAGAGGATCGTGCGCGCCATCGCGCCCTACTTCGCTATGGTGATCGGCGTCAGGTCCTGGAACCAGCTCTGCGCCTGCACGAAGCCCTGCACCTTGGGCGACAGCGCCCGCGGGTTGATGTCGTGCACCACCCAGAGCATCACGGCGTCGTCCACCATCTTCTCGTGGATCTGCGTGAGGATGCCCTCCCGCTTCTCCAGGTCGAACTCGTTGAAGGCGGCGGTGATCAGCGCCTCCGCGTCGTCGGAGTAGTAGTGCCCCCAGTTGCCGCCCTTGGGCGACCACTGCGCCTTCTGCATGAAGCGGGTCATGCCGTTGATCGGGTCCTGCACCGCGCGGCTGACGTTGATGCCGTCCACGTCCGGCGCCGTCTCCACGCCCCCGCGCGCCAAGGCCAGCAGCGCGTTCCAGTCCATGACCCGCAGCGTCACCTCGAACCCGGCCTCCTCCAGCTGCGACTTGATCAGCTCGTTCATCGGCAGCGGCTGCATCTGGCCGGAGCCGGAGGTGCTGATGGCGAACGTCACCTTGCACGGCGCGCAGCCCGCCTCCTTCAGCAATGCCTTCGCCTTCGGCAGGTCGTACTTGTAGCTGACGGGATGGCCGTAATAGCTGGTGCCCGGTGGCAGGTTGGCCGGTCCCTCCTGCGCGATGCCGCCCAGCAGCTCCACCACGTCGGCCCGGTTCAGCGCGTAGTTGGCGGCCCGGCGCACCCGCACGTCGCGGAACGGGCCGTTCACGAAGTTGAGCTGATACGACCAGTTGTGCGGGTAGGTGTTGGTGACGACTTTCATGCCCGACGATTTCAGCCGCGGGACCGCGTCGGGCGTCGGCGCCTCGACGAAGTTCACCTGGCCGCTCAGCAGCGCCGCGGTCCGCGTGCTGGCCTCCGGCATCGGCAGCAGCACCAGCCGGTCCTGCTTGGGCACCCGCGCCTTGTCCCAGTACTCGGCGTTGGGCACCATCTCCAGCCGCTCATGCGCCACCATGCGGTCGAAGCGGTAGGGGCCGGTGCCGGAGGGCTGGCCGGCCAGCGCCGCCCAGTCGTATTTCAGCGCCTCCGCCCGGCAGCGGCTGGTCATCAGGATGAAGCTGACCTCGTAGGGGAACATGGAACTCGGGATCTTGGTGGTCAGCGCCACGGTCCTGTCGTCCACCTTCTCGGCACGGTCGAAGTTCGGCAGGTAGGCGCGGGACAGCGCGAACTGCTGCGGGTTCCACTGCGGCGCCTTCTCGTCGAAGCGGCCGAAGTTCCACACCACGTCGTCGGCGGTGAAGGGGCAGCCG
The DNA here is from genome assembly GCA_903644035.1 of Rhodospirillales bacterium. GTDB lineage: Bacteria > Pseudomonadota > Alphaproteobacteria > Acetobacterales > Acetobacteraceae > CAHJXG01. The sequence continues at coordinate 3,007 of CAHJXG010000124.1, read as the reverse complement.
TCGTGCCACTTCACCCCGTCGCGCAGGGTGAACAGCCAGCGCCGGGTGTTCGCGGGATCGACGCGCCACTCGGTGGCGAGGCCGGGCTTGATGACGGCCAGCCGGTCGGAGCGGCTCAGGTCCCAGTTGATCAGCGCGTCGTAGAGGTTGGTCGCCACGAAGCGGAACCCCTCGAAGCCCTGGTCCGGGTTGCCTCCGGTCACGGGGATGTCGCCCGCGGTCATGGCGACCGTCAGCACGCCCGCGGACTGCGCCGCCGACGCCGAGAACAGCAGCCCGGCGGCTGCCAGGCGCAGGAAGGATGACCGAGCCATGCGATGCCTCCATGTCAAGACGGCACAGCGTGGCAACAGACTCCTCGCAGTTTCAACTTAAAAATGATCAAAGAACACGCGTTATCATCCGATCAAGACGAATAACGGCTAGCTCCGCGGCTTTAGCCTAGATTTTAAGCATCGCTTTCGGAGCTCACCGTGAGATGCTGTGCGGCATCCGGACTGTCCCCCATTGCCGTTGAGGGTGCCGGAATGCGACCATCGGCACCCGGCTGGATCGCCCGTCGATCTGGCATGGGAAATGCTGGGCAACCGGACGAACGCTTCAGGAGACGCCAATGCCACCCACGACATCGCCGGCTGACTTCGAGGCGCTGGTGCGTCGCGCCGGCCTCGCGATCACGCCCGAACAAGTCGCCGAACTCTATGTCGGCTGGGCGCATGTGGAACCGATGCTGGCCCGCCTCCGCGCCCCCGGACGCGGGCGGGAGGCCGAACCCGCCCTGACCTTCCGGCCGGAGCCGCAATGATGCAGACGCCCACCATCGCGGACGCGGCCCGGCAGATCGCCGCCCGCGAGCTTTCCCCCGTGGAGCTCACGCAGCATCTGCTGGGCCGCATCGCCGCCGAGGACGCGGCGCTCAACAGCTTCATCCTGCTGACGCCCGAGCGCGCGCTGGCCGACGCGAAGGCGGCCGAGGCGCGCATCATGGCCGGCAAGGCGCGCGGCCCGCTGGACGGCATCCCCATCGCCCACAAGGACATCTACGGCACCGCCGGCATCGCCACCACGGCGCATTCCAAGCTGCTGCAGGACTGGGTGCCCGACACTGACGCCACCACGGTCCGCAAGCTCGCCGAGGCCGGCACGGTCATGCTGGGCAAGCTCGCCACGCACGAGTTCGCCTTCGGCGGCCCGAGCTTCGACCTGCCGTGGCCGCCGGCGCGCAACCCGTGGAACACCGACCACTTCACCTCCGGCTCCTCGTCCGGCACCGGGGCCGCGGTGGCGGCCGGCCTGATCCTGGGCGGCACCGGGTCCGACACGGGCGGGTCGATCCGCGGGCCGGCGGCGCTGTGCGGCATCGCCGGGATCAAGCCGACCTACGGGCTGTGCAGCCGGGTTGGCATCCTGCCGCTGTCCTTCTCGCTCGACCACGCCGGCCCGATGGCCTGGACGGTGGAGGACTGCGCGATCCTGCTGCAGGCCATGGCTGGCCACGACGCGGCGGACCCGGCCAGCGCCGACCGCCCGGTGCCGGACTTCTCCGCCGATCTGCGTGGGGGCGTGAAGGGCCTGCGCATCGGCGTCGCGCGGAACTGGCACGAGACCGACCGGCCGGTCAGCCCCGCGGTCCAGGCCGGCATCGACGGCGCGCTCGGCATCTGGCGGTCGCAGGGGGCCGAGATCCAGGAGGTCGCCCTCCCCTCCCTCTACGACTACCAGGCGGCGAACTTCGTGGTTCTGATCGCCGAGGCATTCACCCTGCACGAACCCTGGATGCGCGAGCGGTTCGGCGACTACGGCGAGCTGCTGCGCGACCGCATGGCGTTCGGCGGGCTGATCGCCGCGACCGACTACGTGCAGGCGCTGCGGATGCGCCGGGAGCTGTGCGCCGCCACGACGGCGGCGATGGAGGGCGTCGATCTGATCGTCACCGCCGGCGCGCCCGCGGAGGCGCCGCGCATCGACGACGTGCCGAAATGGGACAACCTGGCCCGGCCGGGCTTCACCGCGCCGTTCAACCTCACGGGCTGGCCCGCAATGTCCGTCTGCTCCGGCTTTGGGGTGGGCGGCCTGCCGGTCAGCGTGCAGGTCGCGGCCAAGCCGTTCCAGGAAGCGCTGCTGTTCCGCGCCGCCCACGCCTTCGAGCAGGCGGCCGGCCTCCGCGCCAAGCGCCCGGCGGTTGCGCCAAAGAGCTTGGCGGACGCAGCGGCGTGAAGCGGGCGGTCAGCCCCTCCGCGGCACCTTGCGACCGTGCGGCGGTGGCTCTGGCGGCACGAATGCCAACGCCTCGTCCATGGTCCACGGGTTGTCTTTGGGGAAACGGCTAATCTCGATGCCGGTCTCAACAGACGCATCTCCGCGAGCGTCGGAATAGGCTTCCACGTACAGGGCAGGCAGATATCGACGCATTCCCGGATTCTCCTCGATCAGAAGCCGGGAATGCCGTTGCTGCACCCGGATGGTCAGCAGCCAGCTTCGCGTTGTCTTCTCCGGCTGTGCGAGCACCTTGAGCATGTGGTGCAACAGGACCGTCATCGCGCTCTGAAACGCGTTTCGATGCGTCAGGGCCATGTCCGTCAGGAACTCAACCAGCGAAACCCGGTCGATCTCGTCCAGCCGCCCGGTGCGCAGCAGGGCGGCCTGCTCCAGCAGCCACCCGAACTCGTCCTGGTCATAGAGCGCCCGGGAACGGTGCGAAATCGGCTCGCCGATTTGCGCAGGCTGCGCATCCTCCGGTGCCGCGTGGCCCGGCGCCTGCGTCCATCCCGTCACGTCCTTCGATCCTGCGCTCGACATGGCACCCACCTTAACACGGATTGGGGCAGCGCATCGCCGATGCCTGGAAGCTCGGCACCGAGAAGCGCCCTCACCCGAGCGCCTGATCCCAAGCCCGGGCGACGGCGGCCAGCGCCGCGTCCGCACCCCGGGCGCCGATGATGCTGAGGCCGACCGGCAGCCCGTCCACGGTGGCGCCCGGCAGGCTCACCTGCGGATGCCCCGCCAG
>CAHJXG010000123.1 GCA_903644035.1 Rhodospirillales bacterium | reverse complement strand
TTGGTCGGACAAAGTTGCTCGTTAAAACAAGGAGCTAGAGATTTTCTCCGATCCACTTCGATCGGAAAAAGCTCTAGGATCTCAGGTCTGCGTATCGCGCCCCGATCCACCCGGCATAAGCACATGTGCCATTATCCGGCGAATGGCATCCAGTTGGCGCTCCGTGGCTTGTGCGATGAGGAGGATAGAGGCTGCCTCAGTCGTGACCAGACTCCATCCGCGCAGATCGAGAGCGGCCCATAAAAAGGCGAAGAGCGGCGCGTGCAGGAGATAGATGGACAGCGTCCGATTGGCTCCCCACCGAATGCCGGGCTCGAACCAAAACAACGGTTTGGCATATCGAGCAAGACGACTGACCGCGAGGATTGATACGGCAAATGCCGCAGCATAAAGCGAATCCGTGACGACTTGGTTTGCTGCCCCGGCTGCTGAAAACCATGGCCACGCTTGCATGATCGCTGTACGTACGGGCGTCCTGATATCCAGCCACCAAAGGCTGGTCGCGAAGATGGCTGTTCCGGCCAGCAGAGCAAGTGCTGCGCGCTCCGACAGCCTGATCGCCGCCTGATGCCGGTACAGTCCAACACCCATCAGGAAACATGGGAAGAGCAGCACGATTTTCGGCCCAACGGCTAGAAACAGTGCTGCGCAGAGCGGCCATCGCCAGTTCGAACGGATGAAGTGCCAAGCCCCGAACATCACGTAGTACCAGACCTCGAAATTCAGGGACCAATACGGTGCGTTGAGTGGGGCAAAGCCAGGCGACCACCAGGTCTCACCCAAAAACAGGACGCTTATAAGGCTGTCTCGCGTCATTGCGCCTGAGCCTGACGGCAGCGGGAATACATCGGAGATGGTCAGGGGCACGCAAAGGCTGAAAAGTGCCCCCAAGGTCAGCGCCGGGACGGTAACCGATCCTACCCTGGTGATGCGGTTAAAAAGGAACGCGGTAAACGAGCGTTCCCTCGTCGCGACCGTATGTGCGATGACATAGCCCGACAGCACGAAAAACACGATGACCGCTTCATGGGCCGGCCATGGCAGCGGGAAATTCGGTTCCATGACTGGCCAGATGTGAGAGACGACGACGACAATGGCCGCCATAAGGCGGGTGAAGTCCAAGTAGAGTGAAACCACTATGTTGATCTCAGTTGAACCGGTGCGATAGGGCGGCGGAGGGTGAGACGGGCCAGACTCGTCTTGCTGCAGCCGCCTTGTCATTCCGGGGTCTGAGTAGGGATGTGGCTTAATCAGTCATCGGCGCCAGTAGCAGGCTCCGCCCCATGGGGTTGCCAAGCCCATCCAAGGAAACCAGCGAGCCACCATCGAGGATCGTGACCGTGAGCGGGGAAAGTCATTCCGTTAAATCGGCGTCGAGCGTATGGTGCGTGCTGGCACGCTGGCCTCGCACTGCGGATGCGAGATGACGACGGTGGTCCCGGACATAGCCGAATCCTTTGCAGGGTCCGGCTTGAATTATATCGTAACGAACATTGCCGCAACCCGAAAGGGAGCGTTACGGCAGCACCTTCCCCGGGTTCATCACCCCCAACGGGTCCAGCGCCGCCTTGATCCGCCGCATCGCGTCCAGCTCCGCCCCGCCCCGCCAGCCCGGCATCATGTAGGGCTTGAGCCGCCCCACCCCGTGCTCCGCCGAGAAGCTCCCCCCGAGCCGCGCCACCACGGCGTTCACCGCCTCCATGATCGCGTGGTCCTGCGCCAGGAAGCGGGCGGCCTCCCAGCCCTCCGGCTGCTCCAGGTTGAAGTGGATGTTGCCGTCGCCCAGGTGCCCGAACGGCACGGCGCGGATGCCGGGGATCAGCGCCTCGCACGCCGCCGTCGCCTGCTCGATCAGCTCGGGCACCCGGCTCACCGGCACCGACACGTCGTTCTTCACGCTGGCGCCCTCGCGCTTCTGCGCCTCCGAGTGCTCCTCCCGCAGTTTCCAGATCGCCTGGCGCTGCGCCTCGCTGTCGGCCAGCGCCGCGTCCAGCACCAGCCCGTCCTCCAGCGCCTGCTCCAGCACGGTCTCCAGCGCCTCCCGCAGCCGGGCGCCCCGGCGCGGCGTCGCCAGCTCCACCAGCGCGTAGTGCGGGGCCGGCTCCGCGAGCGGCAGGGTGGCGCCCGGGATGTGGCGCAGCACGAAGCCCATGCCGGCGCCGGACATGTACTCGAACGCCTGCACGGCGGCCGGGTCATGGGCCTGGAAGCGGCGGCACAGCTCGGACGCGGCGGCGGCGCTCGGCACGGCGCACAGCGCGACCTCGATTTCCGTGGGCCGCGGCGCCAGCTTCAGCACGGCGGCGGTGATGATGCCGAGCGTGCCCTCCGCCCCCACGAACAGCTGGCGCAGGCAGTAGCCGGTGTTGTCCTTGCGCAACGCCCGCAGCCCGCCCCACACCTGCCCGTCCGGCAGCACGACCTCCAGTCCCAGCACCAGGTCGCGTGCGTTCCCATACCGCAGCGTGTTGTTGCCGCCGGCATTGGCCGACAGGATGCCGCCCACCTGCGCCGTGCCCTCGCTGCTGATCGACAGCGGCAGCAGGCACCCGGCCGCTGCCGCCGCGTCCTGCGCCGTGCGCCACGGCACGCCGGCCTCCGCCACCATCGTCATGTCCACGGGATCGACCGAGCGCACCCGGTTCATCCGCGCGAGCGACAGCACGACCTGGCTCCCGTCTTCCGACGGCGTGGCGCCGCCGACCATGCTGGTGTTGCCCCCCTGCGGCACCACGGCCACCCGGCGCGCGGCGCACAGCCGGACCACCGCCGCAAGCTCCGCCGCATCCGCCGGGCGCACCACCGCAGGCGTCCGGCCCTGATACAGCCGGCGCCAGTCCTCGCAGTACGGCGCCACGTCGGACGGCGCGGTGAGCAGGCCGCGCTCCCCGACGATGGCGTGCAGGGCCGGCAGCAGGTCGGAGTTGAGGTCGGAGGGGATCGGCGTGTCGGGCATGGTCCTGGTTCCCTCGGAGTCTGGCCGGCTGGCGGATGCTAACCTACAACGCGCGATATGGAGAAGCTCGGCACCTTGCGAACCCTTCCGGACCCCGTGCGTCCGGCAGCAGCCCTGCTCCCGGCCCCCACGCTCTGCGTCGTGGTGCCCGTGCTGAACGAGCGCGACAACATCGCCCCCATGGTCGCCCGCCTGCGCGCCGCCCTCGACGGCCTCGCCTGGGAGGCGGTGTTCGTCGATGACGACAGCGCCGACGGCACCCGCGAGGCCGTGGCCGCCATCGGGCGGGAGGACGCCCGCATCCGCCTGCTGCACCGCATCGGCCGCCGCGGCCTCGCCTCCGCCTTCATCGAGGGCGTCGGGTGCAGCATCGCGCCCTACATCGCCGCCATCGACGGCGACCAGCAGCACGACGAGGCGCTGCTGCCCCAGATGCTCGCCCTGCTGCAGAGCGAACCCGTCGATATCGTCGTCGCCAGCCGCTACGTGCCCGGCGGCGATCTCGGCGACTGGAGCCGTCGCCGGGCCAGCCTGTCCGGTCTCGCCAACCGGGTCGGCCGCCTCGTGCTGCGGACCGAGGTCGCCGATCCCATGAGCGGCTTCTTCATGCTGCCGCGCCCGGTGTTCGACCGCGCCGCCCGGCGCCTGTCGGCCATCGGCTTCAAGGTGCTGCTCGACCTGCTGGCCTCGATGCCCGAGCCGCCGCGGGTGCGGGAGCTGCCCTACCGCTTCCGCACCCGCATCGCCGGCACCAGCAAGCTCGACGCCGGGGTGCTGCTGGATTTCCTGCTGCTGCTGCTGGACAAGCTGCTGGGCGGCCTGCTGCCGGTGCGCTTCGTGTTGTTCGCGGCCATCGGGCTGCTGGGCTTGGGCGCGCATCTCCTGGTGCTGCGGGTTGGGCTGACCCTGGGCGGCCTGTCGTTCGGGCCAGCGCAGGCGGTCGCCACGGCCTGCGCCATCGGGGCGAACTTCACCCTGAACAACCGCTTCACCTTCCGCGACCGCCGCCTGCGCGGAACGGCGCTGCCGCGGGGCCTGCTGGTGTTCGGGCTGGTCTGCGGGGTGGGGGCCTGGGCCAACCTCGGCGTCTCCGCCCTCTTGGTGCAGGCGGCGCATCAGGATTGGTGGCGGGCTGGCCTCGCGGGGGCGGCGATGAGCCTCGTGTGGAACTACGCCGTCGGCTCGACGCTTACGTGGCGGGTGCGGGCGCGATAGCGCCTCAGCCCCGGGCGGCGGCGTGGCCGGGCCGGGGCGCCGCGCCCGGCAGC
>CAHJXG010000122.1 GCA_903644035.1 Rhodospirillales bacterium | reverse complement strand
GGGCGGGCTGCTGCATGCCGGGCTGGTGGACCGCATCGCCTGGTTCCACGCGCCCGGCGTGATGGGCGGCGACGGCTGGCCGGCGGCGCAGGCCTTCGGCACGGCGGCGCTGAGCGGGATGCCGCGCTTCCGGCGGGTCGGCTCGCGGCCAGTGGGGGACGACATGCTCACCGAATACAGCAAGGCCGCCTGATGTTCACTGGGATCGTGACTGGAATGGGCGAGGTGCGCAGCCTGCGCCCCATCGGCGGCGGCCAGGACATGCGCCTGGTCATCGGCGCGCCCTGGCCCGACACCGCCGGCATCGCCTTGGGCGCGTCCATCGCCTGCGGCGGCTGCTGCCTGACCGCGGTCGAGGTCGGGCCGGACTGGTTCGCGGTGGAGGTGTCCGGCGAGACGCTGTCGAAGACCAAGCTGGGCGGCTGGGCCGTCGGCAGCCGCATGAACCTGGAACGCTCGCTGCGCCTCGGAGACGAGCTGGGCGGCCACCTCGTCTCCGGCCACGTCGACGGCCTGGGACAGGTGCGTTCGGTGCTGCCGGAGAACGGCTCCTGGCGCGTGCAGGTCGAGGCCCCGCGCGAGCTGTCCCGCTTCATCGCATCCAAGGGCAGCGTCTCGCTCGATGGGGTGTCGCTGACGGTGAACGAGGTGGCCGGAGGGCTGTTCGGCGTCAACATCATCCCGCATACCTGGGACGCGACGACCCTGGGCCAGCTCACGCCCGGCGACGCCGTGCATATCGAGATTGACATGCTGGCGCGCTACGTCGCCCGCCTGGCGGAGGTTCCATGAAGTCTGCGACCCTGTCCGACTACCTATGCAGCGCCGAGGAGCTGATCGAGGAGGCGCGGGCCGGACGCATGTTCGTGCTGGTCGACGACGAGGACCGGGAGAACGAGGGCGACCTGGTGATCCCCGCCCAGTTCGCGACGCCCGACGCCATCAACTTCATGGCCCGCCACGCCCGCGGGCTGATCTGCCTGGCGCTCACCAGCGCCCGGGTCGAGCAACTCGGCCTACCGCTGATGCGCCAGTCGAACAGCAGCCGGCACCACACGGCCTTCACCGTCTCCATCGAGGCGCGGGACGGGGTGACGACCGGGATTTCGGCTGCCGACCGGGCGCTGACCATCGGCGTCGCGATCAACCCGGAGGCCGGTCCCGACCGCATCGTGACGCCGGGCCACGTGTTCCCGCTGTCGGCGCGGGACGGCGGCACCCTGGTGCGCGCCGGCCATACGGAGGCCGCCGTGGACATCGCGCGCCTGGCCGGCCTCACGCCCGCCGGCGTGATCTGCGAGATCATGAACGACGACGGCACGATGGCCCGCCTGCCGGACCTCGTCGCCTTCGCCCAGCACCACAACCTGAAGCTCGGCACCATCGCCGACCTCATCGGCCACCGCCGCCGCACCGAGCGCCTGGTGCGCCGGGTGCAGCAGGGCACGACGCAGCATGCCGAGGGCGGAGAGTGGAGGCTGAGCGTCTATGCCAACACGCTCGATTACGCGGAACACCTGGTGCTGACCAAGGGCGACCTTTCAGGGCCGCAGCCCGCGATGGTGCGGATGCACGCGGTGGACCTGGTGAGCGACACGCTGGGCGGGCCGCACTCCTCGGCGCTGCGCGCGTCGATGCGGATGATCGCGGCGGAGGGCCGGGGCGCCGTCGTGCTGATCCGCGACCCGAGGCCGACCGCGCTGTCCGAGCGCGTGGGGGCGCTGACGGCCGATGCCCGGCCCCAGCCGGTGCTGCGGGACTACGGCATCGGGGCGCAGATCCTGATCGACCTGGGCGTGCACGACATGATCCTGCTGTCGAACACGCCGCGCACCCTGGTGGGGCTTGAGGGCTACGGATTGAACATCGTCGAGCATCGGCCGATTGACGGCGCGGCCGCGGAATGAGGACAGCCTGATGAGCACCGTCGACGCGCCCCTGCCCACGGCCCCGGCCGTGCCCGGCGCCGCGCCGCGCCTGCTGATGGTGCGCGCGCCGTATTACCGGGAGGTCGTCGATGGCATGACCCAGGGCGCCCTTCGCATCCTGTCGGAGGCCAGCGCTACGCATGAGACGCTGGACGTGGCCGGCGCGTTCGAGCTGGCGCAGGCGATCCGCCTGGTGCTGCGCGGGTCCCAGCGGTTCGACGGCTTCATCGCCCTGGGCTGCATCGTTCGGGGGGAGACCGACCATTACGACCACATCTGCCGCGAAAGCATGGCCGGCCTGATGCAGGTGGCGCTGCAATACGGCCTGGCGCTGGGCACCGGGCTGCTCACCGTGCACGACATCGGCCAGGCCGTCGCCCGGTCCGGCGCGGACGGCCACAACAAAGGGGCGGAGGCCGCGTCCGCGGCATTGCGGCAGATCGCCGTCGCGCGCCAGATGGGAGCCGCCTGATGGCCCGCCCCGCCCGGCCGACCAGCCGTCCCCGCACCGCCTCCCGCGTCGCGGCCGTCCAGGCGCTGTTCCAGAGCGAGCAGGGCGGCGAGACGGCCGAGACGGTGATCGAGCAGTTCGTGCGCCACCGCCTGGGCGAGATGCCGGGTCCCGAGCACCTGGGGGGCGGCGGCTTCGAGGAGGGCCGGGTGCCCGACGCGCACGTGCCGCTGTTCCAGCAGATCGTCCGCTCCGCCGTGCTGCAGCAGGACCGGCTGGACGCCCTGATCGCCGGCGCCCTGCCGCCGGAATGGCCGATGTTGCGGCTCGACCCGGTGCTCCGCGCCCTGCTGCGCGCCGGGGGCGCGGAGCTGTCGATGGCCGATGGCCCGCCCGCCCGCGTCGTGATCAACGAGTACCTGGATGTGGCGCACGGCTTCTTCACCGGGGAGGAGCCGCGCATGGTCAACGGGATGCTCGACCGGCTGGCGCGCGAGCTGCGGCCCGGCGACTTCCCGGCGGAGGCCGCCCACGCCACCTGACGACACGCCAGCCGAGTTCGGGCTGATCGCACGCCACTTCCGGCCGCTGGCCGGCCCGGGGGCGCTCGACCTGCTGGACGACGCAGCCCTGCTGCGGCCGCCGCCGGGCCGCGAGCTGGTGTTCACGGCCGATGCCATGGTGGCCGGCGTGCATTTCCTCCCCGACGACCCGGCGGACATGGTGGGCGCCAAGCTCCTGCGAGTGAACCTGTCCGACCTGGCCGCCATGGGGGCGACGCCGCTGGCCTACCTGATGACCGTCTCGGCGCCGCATGGAACCGGTGACGCCTGGTTCGCGGCGTTCGCGGCCGGGCTGGCGCGCGATCAGGCGCGGTTCGGCGTCACGTTGCTGGGTGGGGACACCACGGCGACGCCGGGGCCGATGACGCTGTCGCTCACCGCCATCGGCCACGTCGCGCCCGGCGCCGCGCTGCGCCGCCAGGGCGCCGCGGCGGGCGACGAGGTCTGGGTCACGGGGACGGTCGGCG
>CAHJXG010000121.1 GCA_903644035.1 Rhodospirillales bacterium | reverse complement strand
ACCCGCGCGCTGGGCCGCGGCGCCCATGCGGACGCCGTCCGGGCGGTGGCGATCAACCCCGGCCCGGTTGCCACGGCGCGGCTGGAGCGGCTGCTGCGGCACCGGGCGGCGGCTGAGCTGGGCGATGCGGGCCGGTGGCTTGAGCTGTGCAAAGGGATGCCCTATGGGCGGCCGGCGCAGCCGGCGGAGATCGCCGCCGCCGTCGCCTTCCTGGCCAGCCCGCGGTCGGCCTATACGAACGGCACCGTGCTGACCATCAATGGCGGGCCGTAGCTGGGGGGACCGATAAGGCGTCAGCCTCACACTCGCGTCGTGAGCTGCCGGTTGGAAGCTTCTGTCCGGTGGCTGAGGTGGCCGTCGTCTGCTTAACCAAGATCAGATGGACTCTGCACCCGGCGTAAGCCGCATCGTTCCGTCAATTGCATCGGACTTCTGCACCCTTTGTCGCGACCTGGTCACGTTGGACGGGGCCGGAGGAATGGTGTCCCGCGTTCCGGGACTGCCATCATGCCCCGGCTGCTCACCCAACTCGCCCCGCCCGTCCGGTGTCCTTGTTGCAAGTACCGGTTTCAGTTGTCCCCCAACCTGAAAGTGTCCAGGCAGCGCTAGGCTGCGCCTGGACACAGTCAGGGCAGTCGCGGTCTAGGTGATGGCGCCGTTCAGGCCGGCCGGGAAGAACAGGCCGCAGGTGGCGTCGGGCGCGCCGTATACGATGTTGAGCACCTGCCGCGTCGAGCGGGCGTAGGCGAGGCTGTTGCTGTCGGTCGGCACGATGTTGGCGACGCCGTTCAGCAGGATGCCCTGGTCGTCTTGCGCGCCGGACAGGATGGCGCGCAGGTCGGAGATCTTCTGCACCTCTGCCGTAAACCCACGCTGCAGCAGCAGGACGCGGATTTCAGAGGCGTGGTAGGCCTCGACCGCCAGGATGCCGGCCGCGGCTGCCAGCACGGTCTTGTTCTTCACCAAGGGCGCCGCGCCGGCGTAGGCGGTGACGCCGACATCCTCGAAGATGAACGCGCCGAGCAGGAAGTCGTTCTCGCTGGCGAACGGATCGAAGCTGTCGCCGAGGCCGGCGGCCTTGGCCAGCGTGTTGAAGCTGTTGGTCAGGTCGATGGCCGGCTCCGAAACCGCCTTGTCGGCCAGGACGGTGCGGAGGAAGCGGACATGGTTCAGCTCATCCTGCGCGATCTCCTGGGCGTATTGCTGGATGATCGGGGTCTCGAAGGCGACGGCCCGGCCGCCCGTGACGCCGCCCTGCACCCCAAGGCCATAGGTGTCCGAGGCATCAAGGCCCACGCCCGTGGCGGCGCGGATGTAGAACTCGGCCTCCAGGTATTCCAGGTTGAGCGCGAAGTTCAGCACCGCGGCGTCGTTCATGTTCACCGCCTGGGCCGGCGTGCTCGTGACGGCGAGGCCGGCGACGGCCATGGAGCCGAGCGCCAGGGCGCCGAAGCTGGTGCCACGCAGCAGGCCACGCCGTTCCAGACCCTTTGCAGGCTCGACCGCACCGTTCGGTTGATTGTCGGACATCAAGGTTGTTTCCTATTGATTGACGACACGATTTTCGTGGCGGCCTAGGACTACGGACCACTGCCTGAACCGGATGCGCAATGTTGAGCAGAGTCTCAGACGCGGCGACACGCCTACAGAACGATGGCGCCGTCCAGCCGACCGGACGGCGTGCCTGGTGGGCATCGGCCCTCGCGATCGGCTGCGGCGCCCTGCTCCTGCTGTGGCCAGCCTTGCGCAACGGCTATCCCCTGGTGTTCAGCGACACCGGCCCGCTGCTGGAGATGGGGCTGGAGCCGACTATGGGCTGGGACAAGCCGTGGGTCTATGGCCCGTTCCTGGCGTTGTTCGCCGGGGCCGTCACGCTATGGCTGCCGCTTGCGGCGCAGGGCGTGCTGGTGTCCTGGGCGCTTTGGCTCACGCAGGCGGTGCTGGGGGAGGCGCGGGTCCGGCTGCACCTGGCGCTCTGCGCCGTGCTCGCGGCCGGCAGCGCCGCGCCGTGGTTCACCGCGCTGCTGATGCCTGACGTCTTCACGCCCGTCACCGTGCTGTGCCTGTTCATCCTGGCGTTCGGCGGGGGGCGGCTGTCCCGGGTGGAACGTCTGGGCGTCGGGGTGCTCGGGTCGGTCGCCATCGCGGCGCACCTGGCGCACCTGATCCTCGCGGCCGCTTGCATCGCGGTGCTCGCGCTGGTGCGGTGGCGCCCAGGCTGTCCGTTCTGGCACCTGTGGCGGCCGGCCGCGCCGCTTGCCGCGGCGCTGGCGATGCTGCTGCTGACCAACGCGGTCGGCAACGGCGTCATGGGAGTTTCGCCCTATGGCTCGGTGTTCGCGCTCGCCCGGCTGGTGGGGGACGGGCCGGGCCGGGCCTACCTCGACCGCGTGTGCCCTGATCCCAAGCTGCGCCTCTGCGCCTGGCAGGGCCGCCTGTCGGCGGACAGCGACGAGTTCCTTTGGCACCCCCAGGGTCCGCTCTGGGCGGACGGCTTCGGCCCCACCCGATTCGCGCCCGAGGCGGCGCGCCTGGTGCCGGCGATCATCGCCGCCTACCCGATCGACACGTTGCGCGCGGCGGCGGCGAACACGCTGCGTCAGCTGTTCCGGGTGCAGGTCGGCGACGCGCTGGTTTCGGACCACCTGGACATCGCCGTGCTGCCGCGGATGCGGCCCTATCTTCCCGCGGCCGAGATCGCCCGTTATCAGGCGGCCCTTCAGCCCCGCGGCCTGATGAGGGACGCGGCGGCGCCGTTCCTCGTCATGCACGCCGTGCTGCTCGCACTCGGCGCCGCCGGCAGCCTGGCGGTCATGCTGCGGTGCTGGCGGACGCGCCGCCCGCTGGCGGGGCTGGCGGC
>CAHJXG010000120.1 GCA_903644035.1 Rhodospirillales bacterium | reverse complement strand
AGCTCCGCGGCCGTCACGCCCGGGTGGCCGGCGGCGGCCAGGTCCTGCTGCAGCAGGCGCAGCACCGCATAGGCACCGCCCAGGGCCTTGAAGCTCTCCAGCTCGAACCGCCGGCTCTCGTCCTTGTAGAGGACCCGGCCCACGCCGGCCCGGCGGGCAAGGCCGGGCAGGTCGCGCAGCGGCGTGGGCACGTAGCCCGGCCATTGCCCGATCTCCTCGAGCGCACGGCGGAAGCTGTCCAGGCTCATCACGTCCCGGGCCGGCGGCCCCGGCGGCTGGCTGCGGTCCAGATGGGCGTTGGCGACGAAGCGCAGGGCGGAGTGGGGCATGGCTGCTGCTCCCCGGCGCTAGCGCTGCGCCATGGCGTCGAACCACTTCTCGCGCAGCGTCACGTCATCGCCGTTGCGGACGAAGTCGCGGATGAAGGTGTTCAGGAAGTTCAGCATGTGCGTGTCCTCCGGCCGCACGGCATAGGCCAGGCCCACCGGCTTCAGCAGCTTGTCCTCGCCGTTGAGCACGCGCAGGCGGCGCTCCAGCGCCGGGCTTTTCGCCTTGAGGATGCGCAGCGTGCCGGGATCGAGGAAGGCGGCGTCGGCGCGTCCGCTCGCGACCTCGCCGATCCAGGCGGCCACATCGGACGTCACCATGCCGCGCACCTGGGCCTTGGAGAACAGCTCCTTCGGGTAGCTCTCCTCGACCGTGCCGGACATGCCGACGAAGCTCACCTTGGGATCGTTCAGCTGCTCCAGCGTCTTGACCGGGGAGTTCGCGGGCACGACGACGTGGAAGCCGTAGGTTGCGTAGGGATCGGTGAAGTTCACCACGAGGGCGCGCGGCGGGGTGGCGAACAGGTTGGCGAACACGGCGTCGTACTGCTTGGACGACAGGCCCGGCACCAGCGTGGACCAGGATGCCGGCACGATCTCGAGCTTCACGCCCATGACCTTCGCCACGCGCTCGGCCAGCTCGACGTTGAAGCCCTCGTACTGGCCGGTGCGGGGGTTGGGCGCCTGCCAGGGCGGGCTTTCGGCCATGCCGACCTTGAACACGCCGCGGGACTGGATTTCGGCGACCAGGTCCTGCGCGCGGGCAGGCAGGGCCGCAAGAACGGCCGCGGCGACCATGGCCAGGCGGAACAGGCGCAACATGGCATTTCTCCTGTGAGGGTGGGGGTCAGGCATGGGACTGCCGGGCTTCCAGCCGCCGGGACAGCAGGCTGGCGGGGAAGATCAGCACGAAGTATCCGACGGCGATGGCGGTCAGGAACTCCAAATAGCGGAAGGTCTGGCCGCCCAGCAGGTAGGCGCGCAGCGACAGCTCGGACACGCCGATGGCCGAGAGCAGCGTCGTGTTCTTCACCAGCTCGGTGAAGTAGTTCATCAGCGGCGGGGCCATGCCGCGCAGGGCCTGGGGCAGCAGCACGCAGCGCCAGCGGGCGAAGGCCGGCAGGCCCAGCGCCCGCGCCGCCTCGTTCTGGCCGCGCGGCAGGGCCTGGATGCCGGCCCGGAAGATCTCGGCCAGGTAGGCGCCCGTCACCAGCCCCAGCGTCACCACCCCGGCCGCCAGCGCGGGGACGTTGGCGCCGGTGATCTCCGGCACGCAGAAATAGGCCCAGAACAGCAGGATCATCTCGGGCGTGGTGCGAAAGAAGGCGATGACGCCGCCCGCCGCCTGCCGCCCGCCCCGCAGGCCCGACAGCCGGGCCGTGCACAGCGCCGCGCCGACGGCGACGCCGATCAGCAGCGCGGCCAGGGTGATGGCGAGCGTCTCCCCGAGGCCGGCCAGCAGCGCCGGCCAGTTCTGGACGATCAGGCGGGGCTGGAATCCCATCCTACGCCACCCCGCGGCGCATCCCGCGCTCCATCCCGGCGCCGGCGGCGGTGATGAGCAGGCCGGCCATGAAATACAGCGCCGCCGCCGCGGTGTAGACCTCGATGGGCTGGTAGGTGTTGGCGCTGACCCTGGCGGCGACGCGCATCAGGTCGTTGACCGACAGGACCGACAGGATCGCCGTCGCCTTGAAGACGCTGATGGCCGATCCGACCAGCGGCGGCACCACGATGCGGACCGCCTGCGGCAGCACGACGCGGGACCACAGGACGCCGGGCCGCAGCCCGAGCGCCCGCCCGGCCTCGAACTGCCCGCGTGGCACCGCGTCCACCCCGGCGCGTATGATCTCGCCGCAATAGGCGCCCACGTTCAGCACCAGCGCGATGGCGGCGCTTTCGAACGGCGTGGTACGCAGGCCCGTCAGCATGGGAAAGGCGAAGTGCATCCAGATCGCCTGCACCAGCAGCGGGGTGGAGCGCCAGAACTCCACGAACGCCCGCGCCGGCCAGCGCAGCAGCCGGCGGCGCGAGCGGGACGCGGCGGCCAGGAGCGTCCCCAGCCCGACGCCGCCCACCACGAAGCCGATGCCGGTCAGCGCCAGGGACACCAGCAGCCCCTGCAGCAGCGACGGCCCGTAGGACCACACCACCGACCAGTCGAGGGCCTGCAGCGCCGTCATGCCGCCGTCCCGTCCGGGTCGCGCCACCGTGGCGGCAGGTCCAGCATCTCCGCAACCAGGTCCTCGGCGCCAAAGCCGGCGCGGGGCAGCAGCTGCGCCTCCTGCCCGGGATAGCCGAGCCGGGCGCGCACCCTGGGGTCGAGCGTGTAGGCCCCGCCGGCCACGACCATCAGCAGCTCCAGCGCCGCCGCGGGAAGGCCCGGCGCTGCGGTCCCGGACGCCTGGTCCGGCAGGCTGTCCATCAGGGATGCCAACGGGGCCGCAAGGTCCGGGCGCGCGCGCAGGACGCGGTCCAGCGGCGCACCGGCCAGGTCGATGTCGCCTGCGGACGGCATCCCATGC
>CAHJXG010000119.1 GCA_903644035.1 Rhodospirillales bacterium | reverse complement strand
CCAGGGCGCAGGCCGCGTTCACCGCCGCCAGCACGGCCAGGGTGCGGGACAGGCCGAGCGCGGGCAGCAGGACGAACACGCCGCAGAGCGCCCCCGCCATCGCGCCCGCGGTGTTGGCCCCGTACACGCCGGCTGCGACGCGGGCCTGTCCCTGGGCCGCGGCCGACAGGCGTTCCAGCGCGATCACCGTGCCGCCCATCGCGAACGTCGCCGGCGACAGGACCAGCGCCGGCAGGGCGAAGCCCGCGGCCCAGAGCAGCGCCGGGGGCGGCGTGGTGCCGAGGAGGGCGGGCAAGGCCCGTGCGACGGCGGGAAGCAGCCAGATGCTCGCGACGGCCCAGGCGGCGATCACCGTTTCCAGCACGGCGTAGGCGTGCCGGGCGCTGCGGCTCCGCCGGACCCACCCATCGAGCGCAAAGGCGCCGAACGCGAGGCCGCCGAAGAAGCCGGTGATGACGCCGAGCACGGCCATCATCTCGGTGCCGAGCGCCAAGGCGAGCATCCGGGTCCAGATGACCTCGTAGGCCAGCCCGGCAAAGCCCGACGCCGCGATGATCGGCACGACCGGGAGGGATGGGCGCGCCGGGCCAGCCCTGTCCGGCTGGCTGGAAGGCAAGGAGCGGTGCCTCAGCCCTCGGTGTCCGGGCCGTAGCCGTCCAGGACCTCGCCGGGATAGAGCTGGTATGGGCGCGAGCGGATCGTGTGCATCGCGCGGGTGACGAGGCCGCGGCATTCCTCCGCGTCGCCCGACGCGATCTCGGCCAGGGCCGTCTCCAGGTCGGCCTCGGCGAAGCGGCGCGACAGGTCGTCCTTCGGCAAGGTCTCGGCGCGTGCGCGCACGAGGGCGATGCCGGCGGCGCAGTCCTGCTTCTCGTCGCCTGCCCACGCCGGGTGGGCGATGGCGACGAGCATCATCGCGGGAAGCATCAGGCTACGGCCGTTCATGGCGGGCTTTCAGGGCAGGGGGCGGGGTGGATGGGACGCGCCGCCCATCCACCCGGCATGGTCAGTTCGCCACGGACAGCGTCTTGACGAGGCTGGCCGCGAGGTCGGCGTTGGTCTCGACCAGCAGCTTCGGCTGCCCGGCCGGGCGGATGAAGATCGGGTTGGCGTAGAACCACAGGTTCGACCAGGCCTCGACGTCGAAGTCGACCCGGCGCGTCCCCTGCACGATGGGCAGGTGCGCCGGGCAGGCGGGATCGTCGCAGACGACGTTGTCGATGTTGGTGTCGGCCAGCGGGTTGCCCTGGCTGTCGGTGACGTTGGGCACCGCGGGCGGCATGTTCGTGCCCCGCGCGCGCACGTAGATGGGGGTGCTGCCGGCGACCAGCGTCGTGGTGAACTCCATCTGCAGGTTGCCGTTGGCCAGCACGGTCGCGCTCGAGTTGTTCTTGTTGAACGTCTCCAGGATCCGCGTGGAGGGGTTGTAGACCGTCTCCGTCTTGTTCGGCAGCGCGTAGCTGGCGTCGGTCGGCGCGATCACCCCGGTGATGTCGCCGGTGATGAGGTCGACGTGGTCGAGCAGGGGCTTGTCGATGGGCTGGAACACGCCGACCTGCTTCAGCAGCGGGTTGCTGAAGCTGTAGGGGCTGTTGTTGGTCGCCGGCACCACCATCCGCATCTTGAGGGTGACGGTGTCGCCCGGATTGGCCTCCAAGGTCTGGCCCATCGTCCTGGTCACGTTGTTGACGCTGGCGGTGAAGCTGAAGTTCTGGTTGATCAGCTGGCCGTTCACCGAGAAGCTGTTGCCCGAGCGCATCCCGTCGATCACGCTCTGTGCCCGGAACGCCGACTGGTTCGGCACGTGGAGCCGGGTGTACTCGCCGGGGAAGAAGTCCGCCGTCGTGGCGCGGTCACGCGCGCCGAAGATGCCGCGCTGGTGCCAGTCCGAGCTGATGAAGATGAAGAAGTTGCGGCCCTCGCCGAGCATCCCGTCCCACAGCCCGCCGATCTTGGCGGTATACAGGCCCCCGCCGCCATAGGTGGACCCGCCCGCCGCGTTGACGCCGTACGAGTGGTTCGACTCCGCGAAATGGCCGGGCGATTCGATGCCGAACGCCACGGTCGGCCCGGCGTTGTTGAAGTCGCGGAAATGCTCGATGTTGTAGCCGGCGCTGGTGGTCGGGCTGAACGGGCCTGCGCGCTCGCTGTGGGTCGGCACGAAGTACGAGGTCAGCGGCGAGTTCGCCTGCAGCCACGTCACGCCCTGGACGGCCTTCGCGTGGCCGGCCGTTCCGTCATTGCTGAAGTTCTTGCCGGTCCAGATCGGGTTGTTGCTGGCATCCACCGGGCCGAGGGTGTCGGTGTCGCCGCGGTCGAAGCGGAACTCGAACTCGCTCATCCGGTCGGCGTTGCCGACGCCCGAGACCGGGAACTGCCCGTTGATGACGGCGGTGTCCGAGTGCTCGTGGCCGGGAACGACGGATTCCAGGCCTTCGATGGCGACCTTCTTGAACTGCTTGGACTTCGCGACGATGATGGGATACTCGACCTCGCTGATCGACTGCCAGCGATACATGAAGGCCCGCGCCGGCGGCGGGTTGGGCACGTCGCCCTTGAGGGACGTGATGGTGACGTCCTGGATGGTCTGGCCCAGCGTGTCGGTCCAGTAGGTCGTCGTGTTGCCCGGCAGGTTGGCGCTGGTGTCGCTGAACCGGCAGTCGCGGTTGCCGAGGCCGCCATGGTTGCCGTGGGTGAACCAGTCCAGGTTGAAGTTCGGGATGCCGTTCATCGTCCCCGAGCCGAGCGCGCGGTTTAGCAGGTAGCTGGTCGCCACCGAGCCGTCGGTGCAGGTCGTGTGGTTGTGCATGTCGCCTGCCACGTAGGGCGAGTTCCGCGCGAACGGCTTGGCCGGCACCCAGTCCTGTGCCGCGGCGGGCGCCGAAAGCCCGAACGTCACCGAAACGGCGGTGGTCAGTAGAAGTGGCAAACGGTAAGACGACATGCAGCAGCCTCCAAATCCATCACTCATCAGCAACGAGTATAGGACTGGCATAACATGCCCGGCCGACACGACGAGGGGCACGGCCGCGGCGATTGGGTGAAGGTTTTATGACCGCCGGGATTGAGGGATGACAGGCCCCGGCGCAGGGGGCAATGGACGCGCCACTCTCGGACGGGGATCACGACGTTGAACCATGATGGCGCCCCTTTGGGCGTTGCCGGCCAGGGCCGCGGCCTGGCGCGCACCACGCCCGCCCGCGGC
>CAHJXG010000118.1 GCA_903644035.1 Rhodospirillales bacterium | reverse complement strand
GTGCTGCTGCGGGAGCGGTCCGCGGCCGCCCTGGTGGAGGGAATCCATGCGCTGCAAGCCGCGCCGCCCGACCGCGACGCCACCCGCCGCCATGCCGAGACCTTCACCTGGGAGCGCACCGCGGCCGAGCACCTGCAGGCCGTCCGCGACACCCTGGCCGCGTGACCGCCGACCTCCTGACCCTCACGTTCAGCGACACCTGCCACGCGGCCCGCGTGCTGTCGGAGGAGCCGGCGGTCACGTGGCACAAGCCCTGGCCCAGCGTCCTCCTGAACCTGTCGGGCCAGGCGTTCAACCCGGCACGCCTCAACGCCGGACAGCGCCCTTCCCACGCACGGCGCCTGGAGTGCCTGCGCTCGGTGCACCTGCTATGGTCCAACTTCTT
Source organism: Rhodospirillales bacterium (assembly GCA_903644035.1). Taxonomy (GTDB): domain Bacteria; phylum Pseudomonadota; class Alphaproteobacteria; order Acetobacterales; family Acetobacteraceae; genus CAHJXG01. The sequence continues at coordinate 8,736 of CAHJXG010000118.1, read as the reverse complement.
CGTGGCCGATGGCTGCGTCAGCACGATCTACGACGGCGACGCCCGCGGCGCCGTGCAGCAGGTCGTGGCGCATGAGGGGCTGTCCCGCTACATCGGCGTGACCCGGCAAGGCGAGGAGTTCGTCGTCCCCCGCGCCCGCCTGCGCGATGCGCAGCGAATCGAGGGGCCGGTCCTGTTCGCCACCTCGGACGAGCCGCACAACTGGGGCCTGTGGCTGCTGTATGTCCTGCCGGCCGTCGTGCACTTCACCCGGAACCGGCATCGCTACCGAAAACTGTTCGTCTTTGCTGTGCATCCCAACATGCGCGCTCTCCTGGCGCTGCTCGGCGTACACGATGACGAAATGATCCTGCACGATTGCGGCACGGCTTACTGGTTCGAGGAAGTCCATGTGTTCCGCCAGTCCATGCGGGACTGCTACATCAGCCCGGCCGCGCGCGGGCTTTACGCGCGGCTCCGCGACTCGGTCGTGGCCCGGCACGGCCCGTCGCACGCCCACAAGCTGTATGTCGCCCGCCTGCGCCGCACCCGGGAGCTGAACGCCTATCGCGGGTTGCTGAACGAGCAAGACCTGGCCGACCGCCTGGCCGCCCTTGGCTGCCTCGTGATCGAGCCTGAGTTCCTGGCTGTCGAGGAGCAGATCCGCCTGTTTGCCGGCGCCGACCGCATCGTGGCGATTGGCGGCGCCGGCGTGTTCAACGCGGTGTTCTGCCAGCCCGGCGCCCGGCTGCTCGACATCGAGAGCACGCCGCTGTTCCTCGATGCGCATTCCAACGTGTTCGCGGGCGCCGGGCTGGAGTACGGGCTGGTGATCGGGCGGGAGGACACGGCCGACAGCAGCCTGGCGCATCGCCGCTGGACGCTCGACCTCGACGCGGCGATGCCGGCAATCGCGGAGTTCATGGAAAACCGGTAACGATCACAGCCATGCTGTTCGAGTCGCTCCTGATCATCGCCTGCGTGCTGCTGGCGATCCTGTGCCTGCTGATCCTGGCGCTGCTGCTCCGCCACCCACCGGAGCTGCAGCGGCTGCTGCTGCTCGCCGATCAAGGCGCCGCCGGGCAGCGGCAGGATGCGGAGGCGACCCGCACCCAGTTGGCCGAGGTGGAGCGCGCGCTGTCCGTCCGCGCCGAGCATGCCCGGCTGGAGCTGCAGGCGACGCTCGGCACGATGTCCACCCGCATGGCCCGCGACCAGGGCGACGCCCGCGCGATGATGGAGGAGAAGCTGCGGGAGATGAGCGAGCAGGCCGCCGTGCGCCTCGCCGCCATCCAGCGCAGCGTGACCGAGCAGCTGCACCAGGCGGTGGAGACGCAGATGCAGGGCAGCTTCCAGCGCGTCATCGACCAGTTCGCCCAGGTGCAGCGCGCCATGGGCGACGTGCAGGCGATGACGGCGCAGATCGGCGACCTCAAGCGCATCTTCACCAACGTCAAGACCCGGGGCGCCTGGGGCGAGCTGCAGCTGCGCGCGTTGCTGGAAGACGTGCTGCCCGCCGGCGCCTGGCATGCCAACCGCAAGCTTCGGGAGGACAGCGACGACGTCGTGGAGTTCGCCGTCGTCATGCCGATGCGGGGTGCCTCCCGGCCCATGCTGGCCATCGACGCCAAGTTCCCGGCCGAGGACTATGATCGCTTGCTGCTCGCCGCGGAGGCCGGGGATCTCGAAGGGGAGCGCGCCGCCCGCCGCCGGCTCGAAACCCGGCTGCGGCTAGAGGCCAAGACGATCAGCGGCAAATACGTCAACCCGCCTGTCACCGTCGACTTCGCGGTGATGTACCTGCCGACCGACGGGCTCTATGTCGAGGCGGCGCGAATGCCCGGCCTGATCGAGACGCTGAACCGCGAGCACCGCGTGCTGGTCATGGGACCAAGCCTCGCGCCGGCGCTGCTGCGGACGATCCAGCTCGGAATGCTGACGCTGTCGCTGGAGCAGAAGGCCGAGGAGATCCAGCGCCTGCTGGGCGCCACGCGGACCGAGATGGGCCGGATGGACGAGGTGCTCGACAAGCTGGCGAAGCAGGCGGGGACGTTCAGCAACACCATCGACACGGCCCGGCGCCGCACCCGTGCCGTGAGCCGGCGCCTGCGCGGCATCGAGGCGCTGGAGGCGGCCCAGGCGGATGCCATGCTTGATGTCGAGAGCGAGGCCGACACACCGGCCTGAAACACTGAAGGCCCCGGGACGAACCCGGGGCCTTCACATTGTTCGACAGCCGCGGCCGCCGGACGATGGGGGTTAGCCAGCCAGAACCCGAAGGCTCAAGGCGGGCGTCCAGGTCACGGGGCGCGACTGTAGGGTCAAACAATGAGACACTGGATCACCTCCTTTCATCAAGTTGAGCCGGTAAGTTGGGGCCGGACCACCGTTTGTTCAAGTCTGGAAAGACGGCTGCCCTGGCGCCACTTGCGGGGAATGCCCAGCGATGACGCCATCCCAACGACCCAGGCTCCTTGGCGCGAGATCGCCATGGTTTGCGGGAAATGCAGCCGCAAGCTGCACGGCGGCTTCGGCAGGAAAGGCAAGCACGGCCTGGCAGAGGTGCTGAAGGACGCGCTGAAGGCCGCCGGACGCCGGCGCGAGATGCGGGTGATCGAGGTCGGCTGCCTCGGGCTTTGCCCCAAGCGCGCCGTGACGGCGGTGAGCAGCACGCAACCCGGCCAGATGCTCGCAGTCCCAGAAGGTGCGGACGTGGTGCAGGTGCTGGCCCGGCTCAGTCCCGCGCCAGCATCAACGCCGTAGCACGTCCGCCCTCGACGACATGCGCCTGCAGCACGGCGTCCACGTCGGCGGGGCTGTCGATCCGGTACCAGACGCCCTCCGGGTAGATGACCAGGCAGGGACCCAGTTCGCAGCGGTCGAGGCAACCGGCGGAGTTCACCCGGAGGTTCGTGATGCCAAGCTCCTTCGCCCGCGCCTTCATGTAGTCCCGCAGCGTCTCCGATCCGCGGGCGGCGCAGGAGCCGCGCTTGTGCCCGTCCGGACGGCGGTTGGTGCAGACGAACAGATGCGCGTCGAAATATGGGGGCGGATCAGTCGGCAATGGGACGCCCATCGGGTTTTCCTTAGAAATAACGCAGGTTGAAGCGGATGCGGCCGCCGCCGGGTGCCAGACGGAAGGCGGCGTCGGCGAAGCTCGGCGGGCCAAAGCGGAAGGGCGCGTCGTTGCTGAAGCCGATGCCCACGGTCGGCAAGCCCAGGAAGTTGCGGGTAATCCTCCCGATGTCATCCTCATCCTGATAGGCCTGTGCCGCCCAGGTGCCGGGCGGCACCTCCAGCGTAACCGTGACCTCGCCGGGCGTGGCCTTGCCATGGCCGTGCCATTGGCAGGTCTCCTTGAGGAACGTGTCCGGCGAGCAGACGGCCACGCGGACATGGCCCTTGCCGCTGCGGATGTTGCCCACGACGACCTCCAGCTTCGCCGCCTGCACGCCGCCTGCCAGCATCGTCGCCAGCCCCGCTACTGCGCCGTATAGGCCCGGCCGCGCCAGGTGGCGGGCCGGCCGCGGGCGGCGCGGATCAGCGACCACCACTGCACGACCAGCAGCGCCAGCACGCCCAGCGGGTGCAGCAGGGCGGCAAGCCAGGGCTGGCGGAACCGCGCCGCCAGCACCAGGCGGAACCCGACCGACGCCAGCAGGGCCAGCCCGGCGGTCCGGCCCGGCGCCACCAGCATCAGCACGGCCGGCAGGATCTGGCCGCCTCCCAGGATCACCGTCCAAACCGGCAGCGCCCGGGGCTTCGCCATACCCTCCGTCGCGTTCTTGCATAACCCCTCCCAGACCTGTGCGGCGTTGGCATACATGCGGCAGCGCGCGAAGCCGCTTGCGTCGAACAGCCGGGTCATCGACCCCGCCCGGCGAAAGGCGCGGGGCAGCATCAGCCCGTCATGCAGCGACGCCTTGATCGCCGCGTGGCCGCCGGCGCGCATGTAGGCGTCGCGCCGGACGATGAACAGCTGGCCGCAGCCGGCGCCGAGGCCGACCGCGGGCAGGCGCAGCATCGCCGCGATGGGCAGGAACCCCAGCAGCAGAAAGTGGATCAGCGGGATCAGCAGCTGCTCCGACCAAGTGACCGTGTCCTGCGCCGGAAAGCCGCTGGCCAGCCCCACGTCGTGCCGCTGCATCGTCCCGGCCATGCGGCTCAGCGCGTCGGGCGCGAGCCGCACGTCGGCGTCGACGAACACCATCAGCTCATACCGGGCGAGGCCGCCGAGCACGCTGCACGCATGTTGCTTCCCCGACCAGCCCGGCGGCAGCTTCGGCGCCGCTGCGACGCGCAGCCGCGGGTCGGTGATCCCCGCCAGGATCGCCGGGGTGCGGTCGGTCGAGGCGTCGTCCAGCACGACCAGCTCAAGCTCCACCCCCTCGCTCGCCAGCACGGCCGCGCAGGCGGCGGCGATGTTGGCCTCCTCGTTGCGGGCAGGGATCAGCACGGAGACCTGGGGGCAGCCGGTGGCCAGGGCCGGCGTGCTGTAGAGCCGGAGGTTCCACAGCCCCAGCAGCAACGGGCCGACCGCCAGGAACAACGCGATGCCAGCCAGCGCCGTCATTCCCGCGACTCGTGCCGCGGGTCGAACCGCCGGCCGGCGGCGAGCGCCCGGCTGCGGCGATACAGGTCGTAGATACCCCCGACGCCGCCGCCGCCGCGCAGCAGCGTCTGGAACTGCCGCGGGTCGCGCCGCACCGCCTCGGCCGCGAGGCCATCCATGGTGCGGGTCAGCTCAGCCTCCAGGTGGCCGGTCCACCCGGCGACGGTGCGCTGCCGCCCGCTCTCGATGGGATCGCCGAAGCGCACCAGCGCCTCGGGCCGGCTTTCGTTCCAGAACGAATACTCGACGGCGAGCGGCAGGATCACGGCGCCGGGCACGCGGCGCGCCAGGTGGGCGATGCCGGGGCGGAGCTGCAGGGGGCGCCGCCGCACATCGGCGAACTCGCCTTCCGCGGTGATCCACAGGATGCTGGCGGAGTCGGACAGGATGCGGAGGCTGGTGGACAGAAAGCGCGCCGCGCCGCGTGGGGTGTCGAGCGCGATGCCGAACACGCCCATGCGCTCGAACACGCCGTAATTGCCGAGCGCCTTGGCGTCCATCGGGCCGTAGCCGCGGCGGCCGGGGAACAGGACGGTGCAGAGCAGGATATAGAGCGCCGGGTCCCACCACGATGGATGGTTGCCGTAGATGATGAGCGGCCGGTCGGCGAAACCGTGCGGCCGGCCGGCATGGGACATGCGCACTGCATGGAATTTCCGATAGAAATACCAGCGAAGATACCAGCCGAAGGCCCAGAACGCCCGGCCCGACCGTGTCGCGATCGGGTCGGGCGCCGGCGCTTCAGGCACTGGCGAGCGCCAGGGCTGGCGTTTGGGTGCCGCTCGCCGGGGCCATGTCCTGCGACAGGCTGTCGGCGGCGATCCAGCCGCTCATCAGCACCATCGGCATGCCGGGGCCGGGATGCGCGGCGCCGCCCGCCAAGTACAGGCCCGGCAGGTCGCGCGACCGGTTGCCGGGCTTGAACGCGCCGTTGACCTTGCCGTGGCTCGCGAGGCCGTAGATAGCGCCGTCGAGCACGCGGTAGCGCTCATGGATGTCCTGCGGCGTCAGATGGCGCTCGAACACGATGCGCTCGGCCAGGTCCGGCATCCCGGCGCAGCGCGCGAGCTTGTCGAGGATGACCTGGCGGTAGGCTGGGAACATCTTCGACCAGTCGTGGTGCGGGCGGAGGAACGGGGTGTGCACCAGCACATACAGCGCCTCGCCGCCCGGCGGCGCCACGCCCGGCTCGGTGCCGGAGGGGGCGGCGATGTAGCAGGTCGGGTCCGGCGCCGGCTCGCCCTTGTTGTAGATCCAGTCGAACTCCTCCTCTGGGTCGCGGGAGAAGACGAAGTCGTGGTGCGCCAGGTGGTCGTAGCGCCGGTTAAGGCCAAGGTAAAGCACGACGCCGGAGCACGCCGGGTCCCGCTTCCAGCGCCGGGCGAAGCTCGCCTGCGGCTTGCCGCCCACCAGCTCGCGGTAGGTCCGCACGCTGTCCATGTTGCTGACCACGGCCGACAGCGGCACGGTCTCGCCCGTTTCGGTGCGCACGCCGCTGACCCGGCCGCCTTCGGACAGGATGGACGCGACGCCGGTGCCGGGCCGCAGGTCCACGCCGAGTTCGCCTGCCAGGCGTTCGAGGGCCAGCGGCACGGCGCGGGTGCCGCCCATGGGATACCATACGCCCTTCTGCGTCTGCATGTGCGCGATGCTGCACAGCACGGCCGGCGAGGCGTAGGGGGAGCTGCCGACATACTGCACGAAGTGGTCCAGCATCTGGCACACCCGAGCGTCCGGCACCCGCTTCCTGATCTGGCCGGCGACCGAGGTGCCCATGCGCAGGCTCAGCACGTCCTTGAGCGTCGCGAGGTTCATGCCCTTGAACTCGAGCGTGTCGCCGATGCCCTCAACCGACTTCCAGAAGAAGAACTTCTCCGACACCTCGTGCAGCTTGGCCGACATGGCGATGAACTCGGCATAGCCCGCCTCGCTGCCGGGCGCGTAGTCCGCGATGACCCGGGCCATCGCCGGCACGTCCTCCTGCAGGTCGAGCACGGAGCCGTCCTCGAAGAAGCAGCGCCATTGCGGGTCGAGGCGACGCAGGTCCAGGTAGTCGGACATCTGCCGCCCGGCCTCGGTGAACACCCGCTCCAGCACGTCCGGGACCGTCAGGATGGTCGGCCCCATGTCGAAGCGGAAGCCGTCCTCCTCCAGCAGCGCCGCCTTGCCGCCCAGCCAGGGGTTCTTGTCGAACAGGATGACCTTGTGCCCGCGCGCCGCCAGGGTGCAGGCCGCCGCCAGGCCGCCCAGGCCGGCGCCGACGACGCCGACCGGCAAGCTGCTGCGGATGGGATTGATGGCGTTCATAGGGCCTCCGCTATGGCGGGTTCGTCGCGCCGAAGGCGCGCTGAACTCAGAGGGTACGAGACTGTCACAGCGCCTCCGCTATGGCAGGCTCATAATGATCTTGCGCCATGGCGGACGGTGCCTCCCAGTGCGCGTCGAGGCCCAGGTCCTCTGCCATCAGGCGCGAGGTGATGCGGGCGCTCTCGAAGATGACCGGCAGGCCCGATCCGGGATGCGTGCCGCCGCCGACCAGGTACACGCCGTCCAGGTCCTCGAACCGGTTGCGCGGGCGGAAGTGCAGCATCTGGCCGAGGTTGTGTGCCAGGTTGAAGGTGGCGCCGCGGTAGATCTGCAGATCGTCCTCCCAGCCCTGCGGCGTAAGGATCTTCTCGAAGCGGATGCGCTTCTCGATGTCGGGGATGCCGATGCGCTCCAGCCGCTGCAGGGTCAGCGCCCGGTAGCGCGCCGTCTCCGCTGCCCAGTCCACGCCGTCTCCGATCCGGTGGCCCACGGGCACCAGAACATACAGCGTCGAGTGGCCCGGCGGCGCCAAGGCGGGGTCGGTGACGCAGGCGTTCTGCACGTAGAAGCTGGGCCGTCGCGGCGCCTCGCCCGCCTCGATCTCGGCGATGTTGCGGCGGTAGTCGTCAGCCAGGTAGATCGTGTGGTGCGACAGGCCCGGCACGTCGCCCTCGATGCCGAGATACATCATGAAGGTGCTGCAGGAGAACTTCTTGGTGGCGATCTTGCGGTCCGACCAGCGGCGGCGGATGCTGTCCGGCACGAGCTTGGTCATCGTCTGCGCAAAGTCCGCGTTGATCACCAGCGCGTCATAGCGCTTCGCCTCGCCCCGGGTGCGCACGCCCACGGCGCGGCGGCCCTCGAACAAGACCTCCTCGACGGGTTCGCCGAGCTGGATCTTGACGCCGAGGTCGCGCGCGACGCGGGCCATGGCCGCCATCACGGCGCCGGTGCCGCCGCGCGGGTGGTAGACGCCGAACTCGTATTCCATGAAGGACAGGATGGTGAACAGGCTCGGGCAGCGGAACGGCGACATGCCGAGGTACTTGGACTGGAAGCTGAAGGCGAGCCGGACCCGCTCGTCCCGGAAGTAGGTGCCGAGGTCGCTGTCGACGCTGCGGTGCGGGCGCAGGCGCGACAGGCCGCGCATCACCTGCGGCCGCATCAGGTCGCGCATGGAGTTGAAGGCGTTCTCCAGCACCGGGCGGAACACCGCGAGCTTCTTGCGGTTGTCGGCCATGAAGCGCGGCAGCGCGGCGGCGTCGGCCGGCGAGAAGCGGGCGATCTCGGCCGCCATCCGCGCCATGTCGCCGGTCGCCTGGATCTCGCCGCCGCCCTCGAACACCAGGTGGTATTGCGGGTCGAGGCGGATCAGCTCCACCTCGTCCTCCAAGCTGCGTCCGCAGGCGGCGAAGATGTCGGCCAGCACGCGCGGATACAGGAAGAACGTCGGCCCCATGTCGAAGCGGAACGTGCCCGACTCCGTGGGCGCCGTGATGGTGCTTGACCGGCCGCCGACCACGTCGCGCGATTCGTAGAGCGTGACGTCCACGCCGGCCTTGGCCAGCAGCATGGCGGACGCCAGGCCGCCGGGGCCCGCGCCGATGATGGCGATCCGGCGGCTCATGCGACGGTCCAATTTAACGGAAACAGGCAACCAGTGATACGAGGCGACATGCGGCGGAACCTAATCCCTCTCTCGGTGAACGGATAGATGCTCAGTGAAAGTGGGGGCATGAACGACATTGTCACCGCTGCGTTCCTCGCCGACGTCCGCCGGGCCGGCCAGGCCTGGGCGGCGCTGGGCGTCCCGGCGCGGCTCGCGGTCATCGGCCGCC
>CAHJXG010000117.1 GCA_903644035.1 Rhodospirillales bacterium | reverse complement strand
GCCGCCGCGTCGGCGCCGCTCGCGGCCCCCGCCGTCCGCGCCCAGGCGGCGACCGAGGTCAGCTTCCTGTTTCCCGTCGCGGTCGGCGGCCCGATCACCAGGATCATCGACGCCTATGCCCGCGAGTTCGAGGCCGAGACCCCCGGCATCCGCATCAGGCCGATCTACGCCGGCAGCTACGTCGATACGCTGACCAAGGCGCAGACCGCGCTCAAGGCCAACGATGGGCCGACCATGGCCGTGACCCTGGCGGTCGATGCGCACAGCCTGATCGACGACGGCCTGGTCGTCCCCTTCGACGAGGTCGCGGCCGACGCCGCCGACCGCGCCTGGCTCGACAGCTTCTATCCGGCGTTCCTGGCCAACGGGCGCATCGGCGGCCAGACCTGGGGCGTGCCGTTCCAGCGCAGCACGATCGTCCTCTACTGGAACAAGCAGATGTTTCAGGAGGCCGGGCTTGATCCGGAAACCCCACCGGTGGACTGGGCCGCGCACGCCGACATGGCCGCCCACCTGACGCGGGCCGACGGCAGCCGCTGGGGCACGCTCATCCCCGGGACCGGCTTCACCTACTGGCTGTTCCAGAGCCTGGTGACGCAGGCCGGCGGCACGCTCGCGAACGCCGAGGGGACGGAGGTCGCCTATGACAGCCCGGCCTCCCTCGCGGCCCTGCAGTACTGGCTGGCGCTGATGGAGCGGAAGTCGACGCCGCCGGGCCTGGTGGAATGGGGCACGACGCCGCGCGACTTCCTGGAGGGCCGCGCCGGCATGATCTGGACCACCACCGGCAACCTCTCGAACATCCGCGCCAACGCGAAATTCCCGTTCGGCGTGGCGATGCTGCCGGCCGGCGCCCGCCGCGGCAGCCCGACGGGGGGCGGCAACTTCCACCTGTTCAAGGCCGCGAGCGCGCCGCAGCGCCGGGCCGCCCTGACGTTCCTGCGCTGGGTCACCAGCCCGGAGCGCGCGGCCCAATGGGGCATCGACACCGGCTACGTCGCGGTCCGCCCGGATGCATGGGACACGCCGCGCATGAGGGAGTACGTCGCCGGCTTCCCCCAGGCCGCGGTCGCCCGCGACCAGCTCGAGTTCGCGGTGCCGGAGCTGTCCACCCACGACAACCAGCGCGTCACGCAGGCCCTGAACGATGGGCTGCAAGCGGCCCTCACCGGCCGCAAGCCGCCCGGCCCTGCGCTCGCCGACGCGCAGGCGGCCGGAACCCGCATCCTCCGCGCCTTCAGATAGGAACCCCCATGCACCGCCGCACCCTGCTCGCCGCCGCCGGCCTGCTCGCCGCCCCCTCGATCCTGCGCGCCCAGGCGGCCGCCAGCATCGGCTTCTACTATCCCGTCGCCGTGGGCGGCCCGATCCCGGCCATCATCGACGGCTACTGCCAGCAGTTCCGCGCCGAGACCGGCATCGAGGTGAAGCCGGTCTATGCCGGCAACTACAGCGAGACGCTGACCAAGGCGCAGACCGCGATCCGCGCCGGCCAGGGTCCCTCGCTCGCCGTCCTGCTCGCCGCCGAGATGCACAGCCTCCAGGACGCCGACGTCCTGGCGAGCCTCGACCAGCTCGGCCCGGTGGACCGCGGCTGGATCGAGGGCTTCTACCCCGCCTTCCTCGCCAACAGCGGCGCCGCCGGCAAGCTCTGGTCCGTGCCGTTCCAGCGCAGCACGGCGATCATGTACTACAACAAGCAGGCCTTCGCCGAGGCCGGCCTCGACCCCGACCGCTTCCCCCGCACCTGGGCCGAGCTGGCCGAGGCGGCGGCGGCGCTCACGAAGCGCGACGGCGCCGGCCGGGTGACGCGATGGGGCGTGAAGCTCGCCTCGGACGTCGGCAACGCGCAGTGGACGTTCGGCGCGCTGGCGAACCAGGCCGGGCACCGGCTGATGAACGAGGCCGGCACGGAAACCTACTTCCGGGACCCGAAGGCCGTCGAGGCGATGGAGTTCTGGCACGGCCTCGCCGCCCGGCACGGCGCGACCCCCGCCGGATCGACCGCCTGGTCCACGCTCTCGCCGGACTTCCTCGAAGGCAACGCGGCCATCGTGCAGCACACGACCGGCAACCTCGCCAACGTGCGGAGCAAGGCGGGCTTCCCCTTCGGCGTCGCGGGCCTGCCCGGCAAGGCCGAGCCGCGCACCGTCGTCGGCGGCGGCAACCTGTACTTCTTCAAGCACGCCAGCGCCGCCGAGCGTGAGGCGAGCCTGCGCTTCGCCCGCTTCCTGACCGAGCCGGCCCGCGCCGCCGACTGGTCCATCCGCACCGGCTACATCGCGACCCGGCCCGAGGCGTACGACACGCCGGCGCTGCGCGACTACGTCGCCCAGGTGCCCGCGGCCGGCGTCGCCAAGGACTTCCTCCCGGTCGCGACCGGCGAGCTGTCGACGTTCGAGAACCAGCGCGTCTACAAGCTGCTGGGCGACAACATCCAGGCGGCGCTCACGGGCGCCAAGACCCCGGCGCAGGCGATGGCCGACACGCAGTCGGAGGCCGACCGCATCCTCAAGCCGTTCCGCGCGTGACGGCCCTCCGCCGCGAGGCGGTCCAGGCCTGGCTGCTCGTCCTGCCCGCCTGCGTCATGCTGGCGGGCTTCACGCACATCCCGGCCGTCGCGACGCTGATCGAGAGCCTCTACACCACCCCGCGCGGCGCGCGCCCGGCGCGGTTCATCGGGCTGGACCAGTACCGGGCGCTGCTGGACGACCCCGTCTTCTTCCAGGCGCTGGGCAACAACGCGCTCTATGCGGCGGCGACCATCCCGGCCAGCGTCGTGCTCGCCTTGCTCATGGCGCTCGCGGTGGACAGCCGCCTGCCGGGGCGCGCGGCGCTGCGGCTCGCCTACTTCACGCCGACGATGCTGCCCATGATCGCGGTGGCGAACATCTGGCTGTTCTTCTACACGCCCGACTACGGGCTGCTGGACCAGCTCGGCGGGATGGTCGGCCTCGGCCGCCACAACTGGCTGGGCGACCCGACGCTCGCGCTCTGGTCGCTGATCGCGGTCGCGGTGTGGAAGGAGGCGGGCTTCTTCATGATCTTCTACCTCGCGGCGCTGCAGGCCATCCCGCCGCACCTGCGGGAGGCCGCGGCGCTGGAGGGGGCGGGGCGGATGACGGTCCTGCGGCGGGTGGTGCTGCCGCTGCTGATGCCGACGACGCTGTTCGTGGTGGTCAACGCCGTGATCAACGCGTTCCGCCTGGTGGACCACGTCGTCGTCATGACCCGCGGCGGACCCGACAACAGCACGACCCTCCTGCTGTACTACATCTACGAGACCGGGTTCCGCTTCTGGGACACCGGCATGGCCGCGGCGCTCACGACCGTGCTGCTGCTGATCCTGTCGGCGCTCGCCGCGCTGCAGTTCGGCGTGCTCGGCCGCCGGGTGCATTACCGGTGACGGCGGGGCGATGATGCGGCGGATTGAGATCGCCGGCGCCTGGCTGCTGGGGGCGCTCTGGGTCCTGCCGCTGGCCTACGCCGCCTGGGCCGCCGTGCACCCGCCGGAATACGCGACGAGGTTCGCGTTGCTGGCGCCCTGGACCGCGGCGAACTTCGCCCAGGCGTGGGAGGCGGCGCCGTTCCCGCGCTACTTCCTCAACACCTTCCTGCTGGTCACGCTGATCCTCGTGGCGCAGTTCCTGCTCTGCACGCCGGCCGCCTATGCCTTCGCCCGCATGCGGTTCCGCGGCCGGGACACGCTGTTCGCGCTCGTGCTGCTGCAGCTGATGATCATGCCGGACGTGCTGCTCGTCGCGAACTACCGCAGCCTGGCGCGCATCGGCCTCGTGGACACGATCCTTGGCATCGCGCTGCCGTATCTCGGCTCGGCCTTCGGCATCTTCCTGCTGCGCCAGGCCTTCCGGCAGGTCCCGCAGGAGCTGGACGACGCCGCCCGGCTGGAGGGCAGCGGGCTGCTGGCGCGCATCTGGCGGGTCTACGTCCCGCTCGCCTGGCCGACCTACGTCGCCTATGGGCTGGTCTCCGTCAGCTATCACTGGAACAACTTCCTGTGGCCGCTGGTCATCACCAACTCGGTCAGCACCCGGCCGCTCACGGTGGGGCTGGCCGTGTTCGCCAGCACGGATCAGGGGATCGACTGGAGCATCATCACCGCGGCGACGCTGATGACCTCGGCGCCACTGCTGGTCGCCTTCCTGATCTTCCAGCGCCAGTTCGTGCAGAGCTTCATGCGGGCCGGCATCCGCTAGGGGCCGCCTCACCGGACCGGGGTGAGGATCGGCTTGTCCTTGTCCTTGACGAAGAACACCAGGAACTTGGCCGTCGCCGTCTGGCTCGCGTTGCGTCCGACGAGGTGGACGTCGTTCGGCGCCTCGTAGAAGGTCTGGCCCGGCTGAAGGGTGACCGGCGCGCCGCCCTCGACCTGCATGACGACGGCGCCTTCCAGCACGTACACGAAGACATGCGCGTCGTGGCGATGGATAGGGTCCGTGGCGCCGGGCGCATACTCCACCGTGATCATCGTGCCCTCCTTGCCGGCGAGGCCGGTCAGGTCGCGCGAAAGGAGGGGCGTCACCTTCGTGGTCTGGGCCGCGCCGGCGGTGGCGAGGGAGGCCAGGGCGGCAGCCAGCAGCAATCGCTTCATCGTGGCGGTCCTTTGCTCAAAGGGGAGTCAGCGGATCGGGAACGGCCTCACCATGGTCATCCATAATCCTGCCGGCCGGCAACGTGAACCGACAGCCCTGCCTGCATCCTGGGCCAAGGGAGGAAACGGGTTGGCCCCGGCCCCACGCCTACTCGGCGGCGACCGCCTGCACGGACGTGACCCGCGCGGCGCAGAACTTGAACTCGGGGATCTTGCCAAACGGGTCCAGCGCCGGGTTGGTCAGGAGGTTGGCTGCCGCCTCGGCGTAGCAGAACGGCAGGAACACCATCCCCGCCGGCACGTCGCGGTCGCTGCGGATCCTCACCTGGACCGCGCCCCGCCGCGTTTCCAGCCGGATGAACGCGCCCGGCTCGATCCGCATCCGCCACAGGTCGCCCGGCGACATGAACGCCACCGCCTCCGGCTCGATCGCGTCCAGCACCTGCGCCCGCCGGGTCATGGAGCCGGTGTGCCAGTGCTCCAGCACGCGGCCGGTGGACAGCACCATCGGGTACTCGTCGTCCGGCACCTCGTCCGGCGGCACCACCTTGGCCGGCACGATCCGGCCGCGGCCGGAGGCGGTGGGGAAGCCGGCGTAGAAGATGATCTCGTGGCCGGGCACGTCCGGCGCATCGACCGGGTAGGTGACCGCACCCTCCCGCTCCAGCCGCTCCCAGGTGATGTTGGCGAATGACGGCATGACCCGCGCCATCTCGGTGAAGATCTGCGACGGCTCGGTGTAGGTCCAGGGCAGGCCCATCCGCTTGCCGATCTCCGCGATGATCCACCAGTCCTGCCGCGCGTCGCCCGGCGGCGACAGCACCGGCCGCGCCAGCTGCACCCGCCGGTCGGTGTTGGTGAAGCTGCCGCTCTTTTCCGCGAACGCCGAGGCCGGCAGCACCACGTCGGCATGGAACGCGGTCTCCGTCAGGAACAGGTCCTGCACGACCAGGTGGTCCAGCAGCGCCAGCGCCGTCCGGGCGTGGTTCAGGTCCGGGTCGGACATCGCGGGGTTCTCGCCCTCGATGAACATGCCGCGGATGCTGCCCTGGTGGATCGCCGTCATGATCTCGACGACGGTCAGGCCCTGGACGGGATCGAGCGGGGTGCCCCAGTACGCCTCGAAATGCTCCCGGATCGCGGTGTCCTCGACCGACTGGTAGTCCGGGAACACCATGGGGATCAGCCCGGCGTCGCTCGCGCCCTGCACGTTGTTCTGGCCGCGCAGGGGATGGAGGCCGGTGCCGGGACGCCCGATCTGCCCGGTGGTCAGCGCCAGCGCAATGAGGCACCGGGAGTTGTCGGTCCCGTGGATGTGCTGGCTGATGCCCATGCCCCAGAAGATCAGCGACGCGCGGGACTTCGCATACAGCCGCGCCACCTCGCGGATGGTCTGGGCGGGGATGCCGCACACCGCCTCCATCCTCTCGGGCGGGAAGTCCTGGATGCGGTCCCGCAGGTCCTCGTAGCCCTCGGTATATCCGGCGATGTACTGCTGGTCGGCCAGGTCCTCGGTGATGATCGTGTGCAGCATGGCGTTCAGCAGCGCCACGTCGCTGCCCGGCTTGAACGCCAGGTGGTACGCGGCGTGCCGCGACAGGGCCTGCCGCCTGGGGTCCATGACGATCAGCTTGGCGCCGCGGTCCTTCACCGCGTTCTTGATGAAGGTCGCGGCGACCGGGTGGTTCACCGTCGGGTTGGCGCCGATCACGATGATGACCTCGGCGTCCAGCGCGGCCGCGAACGGCGCGCTCACCGCGCCGGAGTTGACGCCCTCCATCAGCGCCGCGACCGAGCTGGCGTGGCAAAGCCGCGTGCAGTGGTCCACGTTGTTCGACCCGAAACCGATGCGGACGAGCTTCTGGAACAGGTAGGCTTCCTCGTTGGACCCCTTGGCGGAGCCGAAGCCGGCGAGGCCCCTCGGCCCCTTGTCGGCCTTCACGCGCAGGAAGCCCTGGGCGGCCCGGTCCAGCGCCTCCTCCCAGCTCGCCTCGCGGAAGTGCGTCCAGGGGTTGGCGGGATCGACCTGGTCCTGGGCGTGCTTGGGCGCGTTCGGCAGGCGCACCAGCGGCACCGTCAGGCGGTGCGGATGGTGGATGTAGTCGAAGCCGAACCGCCCCTTGACGCAGAGCCGGTTGTGGTTCGCCGGCCCGTCCTTGCCGGTCGCATACACCACGCGCTCGTCCTTCACCTCGTAGGTGACCTGGCAGCCGACGCCGCAATACGGGCACAGGCTGTCCACCTTGCGGTCCGGCCAGGACACGCGCCGCTCCGCCTCGTCCAGGTAGGCGGCCGGCATCAGCGCCCCGGTCGGGCAGGCCTGCACGCACTCGCCGCAGGCGACGCAGGTCGAGCTTCCCATGGGGTCGTCGAAGTCGAACACCGGCTTCGCGGCGGCGTTGCGATAGGCCATGCCGATCACGTCGTTGACCTGCACCTCGCGGCAGGCGCGGACGCAGAGGTTGCACTGGATGCAGGCGTCGAGGTTCACCCGCATCGCCGGGTGGCTCGGGTCATGGGTCCAGCGCTGGGCAGGCGGAAGGCGGCTTTCCGTGACCCCCGTGCGCTCGGCCCAGCCCCAGAATGCGCTGGTGGGGTCGTGCGAGGTGGCGCGGGCCGGCTGGTCGGCGACCAGCAGCTCCATCACCATCTTGCGCGCCGCCGTGGCGCGGGCGGACTCGGTGCGGACCTTCATGCCCACGGCCGGCATCCGCTTGCAGGAGGCCGCCAGCACGCGCTCCCCCTCGATCTCCACCATGCAGACCCGGCAGTTCCCGTCGGGGCGGTAGCCCGGCTCGGGCCGGTGGCACAGATGCGGGATGGCGGTGCCGACGCGCCGGGCCACGTCCCACAGGCTCTCGCCGGCCTGGGCGAACACCTGCACGCCGTCAAGCTCGAAGGCGAGGCCCTGCGTCTCCGTCGTGGTGCCGTCGAGGTTCTGCGGGCCTTCCCGCATGGTGGAACTGCTCATTCGGCTGCCTCCTTGGGGGCCAAGGCTTCGGGAAAATACTTGATGACGCAGGCGAGCGGGTTGCTCGCCGCCTGCCCCAGGCCGCAGATCGAGGCGTCGCGCATCACCTGCCCCAGCTCGGACAGCAGGTCCGCGTCCCACGCGCCGCGCTCCATCAGCATGCGGGCCTTCTGCGTGCCCGAGCGGCACGGCGTGCACTGGCCGCAGCTCTCGTCCTCGAAGAAGCGCATCAGGTTGAGGGCGATGCCCTGCACGCTGTCCTGCTGCGAGAAGATCACGACCGCCGCGGAGCCGATGAAGCACCCATACTTCTCGAGCGTGCCGAAATCCAGCGGGATGTCCGCCATGCTGGCCGGCAGGATGCCGCCCGAGGCGCCGCCCGGCAGATAGGCGGCGAACCGATGGCCGTCGGCCATGCCGCCGCAGTGCTCGTCGATCAGCTCCTGCGCCGTGATCCCCGCTGGCGCCAGCTTCACGCCGGGCTGCCTGACCCGGCCGCTCACGGAGTAGCTGCGCAGCCCGACCCGGCCGTGGCGGCCATGGCCCGTCCACCACTCCGGCCCGCGCTCGACGATGTCGCGTATCCAGTACAGCGTCTCGATGTTGTTGATCAGCGTCGGGCGGCCGAACAGGCCCATCTGGTAGGGGAAGGGCGGCTTGTGCCGCGGCAGGCCGCGCTTGCCCTCGATGCTCTCCAGCATCGAGCTTTCCTCGCCGCAGATGTAGGCGCCGGCGCCGCGGCGCAGATGCAGCCGGGGCAGCCCGGGAGGCAGCCTCGCGATCTCCCGCTCCAGGATGGCCCGGGCGACCGGATACTCGTCGCGGATGTAGAGGTAGACGTCCTCGGCCTCCACCACATGCGCCCCGATCAGGGTGCCTTCCAGGAAGCGGTGCGGGTCGGTGTTGAGGTAGTGGCGGTCCTTGAACGTGCCGGGCTCGCCCTCGTCGCCGTTGACGGCCATCAGCCGGGGGCCAGGCTCGTTCCGCACCGACCGCCATTTCCGCCCGGCGGGGAAGCCGGCGCCTCCCATGCCGCGCAGCCCGGTGCCGTCCAGCGCCGCCAGGACATCCTCGACCGGCAGGGCGCCGGAGCGCAGCCGCTCCAGCAGCCGGTATCCGCCGCCCGCCACGTAGTCATCGTAGCCGATGGTGTCGTCGGGGATGTGCGGGTGCGTGTCGTCCCGGGCCACCGCGTCCAGCACGTCGGGGGCCGTGGCGCGGTGCAGAAAGTGGTGCCCGACCTCGGCCACCGGCGCTTGGTCGCACAGGCCGACGCAGGGGGCGCGAACGACGCGCGCCGCTGCGCCCAGCCCATCCGAACCCTCCAGCGCGCGCAGCTCGGCATACAGGGCCTCGGCGCCGAACATGGCGCAGGTCACGCTTTCGCAGACACGGATGACCAGGGGCGCCAGGTCCGGCTCGCCTTCCTTGACGATGTCGAAATGCGCG
Organism: Rhodospirillales bacterium; assembly: GCA_903644035.1. Classification (GTDB taxonomy): domain Bacteria; phylum Pseudomonadota; class Alphaproteobacteria; order Acetobacterales; family Acetobacteraceae; genus CAHJXG01. The sequence goes on along the minus strand of CAHJXG010000117.1, from coordinate 5,795 downwards.
TAGAACGTCGCCGTCTCGAACACCTCGGCGAAGGCGAGGCGCAGCTCGTCGGCCAGCGCCGCCAGGTGTGCGGCGGAAATCTGGTGCCACCTGTCCTGAATCAGATGCAGGTACTCGATGAGGTACTGGCGATCCCGCGGCCGGTCGCCCAGCAGCGCCCCAACCTCGTGCTTGGCCTGCGGCAGGACCTCGCGGCCCTTGGGCGTGGGTTTCGCACGCCGACGCCCGGCGCCCGGATGCTCGAACCTCAGAACCTCTCCTGGCAACGATCCGGCCATGGCATCCCCCCTGCGCAGTGTCTGCGCGTTTGTGCCGTCGTATATGGCGACGATCCGTGGTTCGCCATCCGTGCCGGACGTGCTGGGGCGGCCATCGCCAGCCTGCCGCGGAGTTGCGCAAACCGCGGCCTTGCATCAGGCTCAGGCCCTGCACCCAGTAGGCGATGCCCATGCCCGACACCCATCAAGCCGGCCTCATCGACCAGCTCCGTGCCCACCATCCCGAGCTGACCGCGATCCGGCGCGACATCCACGCCCATCCCGAGATGGGCCTGGAGGAGGTCCGCACCGCGGCGCTCGTCGCGGCGAAGCTGCGCGAGTGGGGCATCGAGGTCACGGAGGGCGTGGGCGGCACCGGCGTGGTCGGCACCATCCGCGGCACGCTGCCGGGGCAGCGCGCCATCGGGCTGCGCGCGGACATGGACGCGCTGGCGATCCACGAAGCGACCGGCGCGCCGCACGCCTCGGTCAACGCCGGCACCATGCACGCCTGCGGCCATGACGGGCACACGGCGATGCTGCTCGGCGCCGCCCGGCACCTGGCGGCCACGCGCGACTTCAGCGGCACGGTGCAGCTGATCTTCCAGCCGGCCGAGGAGGGCCGCGGCGGGGCCAGGAGGATGCTGGCGGACGGGCTGTTCGACCGGTTCCCCGTCGATGCCGTCTATGGCATGCACAACGTGCCGGGCCTGCCGGTCGGCCAGTTCGCCATCCGCACCGGGCCGTACCTCGCCGCCAGCTCGAAGTGGACGGCGACCTTCCGTGGCAGCGGCGGGCACGGCGGCGCGTCGCCCCACCTTGCCGCCGACCTGTCCGTCGTGCAGGCGCATTACGTGCTCGCCCTGCAGACCATCGTCGGGCGCGACGTGCCGCCGCTGGAGACCGCCGTCATCTCGGTGGGCCACATCGCCGGCGGCTCGGCGGAGGCGATCAACGTCATGCCGTCCGAGCTGGCGCTGTCCGGCACGGCGCGCTGCTTCACCCCCGAGGTCCAGGCGGTCATCGACCGCCGCATGGCGGAACTCGCCCACGGCCTCGCCGCCCTGCACGGCGCCTCGGCCACGTTCAGCATCAGCTGGGGCACGACGCCGCTGGTGAACCATCCCGAGCAGACCGTGGTTGCCGCCTCCGCCGCCAAGACGCTGGTGGGCGAGGCGGCGGTAAACACCAATGCCACTCCCATCACCGGCGGCGAGGACTTCGCGTTCATGCTGGACGCCAAGCCCGGCGCCTTCATCTTCATCGGCAACGGCACGGGGCCGGACGGGGTGGCGCACGGGCTGCACACGCCGAAATACGACTTCAACGACGAGGTCATTCCGCTCGGCGCGGCCTGGTGGGTGCGGGTCGTCGAACAGGAGCTCAGCCTGGGCGGCTGACGCGGTCGAGGCCCCTCCAGGTCGGTGGAGGGAGCGCCCAGGCGGTCCGTCCAGGCGCAGGGAAGCGGGTCATGCTCGGTCCAGCGGACGCTGATCCAGCAGCGCCAGCGCCTGGGCGAGGTCGGCGATCAGGTCGTCGGCGTGCTCGATGCCGATGCTGATCCGGATCAGGCCGTCGGTCACGCCGGACGCCAGGCGGACCTCCGGCGGCACGCCGGAATGCGTCGTGGACGCGGGATGGCTGACCAGGGACTCCGTCCCGCCCAGGCTGACCGCCAGCTTGAAGATCCGCAGCGCGTTCAGCACGCGGAACGCCTCCGCCTCGCCTCCCTTGATCGTCACGCTGAAGGTTGACCCGGCGCCGCTGCATTGGCGCGCATAGACGGCGTTCGCCGCAGGGTCAGGCCCGTCGGGACCGAGGAAGAACACCCGCTCGACCCGGGCATGCTGGGCCAGGAAGCCGGCCACGAGCGCCGCGTTGCGCCCGGCGGCGTGCATGCGCAGCGACAGCGTCTCCAGCGAGCGTCCGATCATCCAGCACGTGTGCGGGTCGAGCTGCGTGCCGATGGCGCTGCGCAGCGCCTGCACGGGGCGCATCGCCTGGCGCGCGCCGAGCGCCGCCCCGGCGACGAGGTCGCTGTGGCCGCCGACGTACTTGGTCAGCGAGTAGACCACGACATCGACGCCGTGGCGCAGCGGCGCCTGGAAGATCGGCCCGAGCATCGTGTTGTCGCACAGGATCAGCGGCCGGTGCCCCTGCGCCGCCCCGATGCGGTCCCGGGTCGCGCAGACCAGCTGGAAGTCCACCAGGCTGTTCATCGGGTTCGACGGCGTCTCGACGAAGATCACGCTGACCCGGCCCTGCCCGGCCGCCCGGTCCGCCGCGGCGTCGATGCCGCCGGCACTCAGCCCGTCGGTGAAGCCCTCGGCGTGGATGCCCCAACCGGCCAGGGTGCGGGTGAGCAGCGTCTCCGTGCCGCCATAGAGGGGCTGGCTGTGCAGGATCGCGTCGCCGGGCTTCGAATGCGCGAGGATGGTGGTCGCGATCGCCGCCATGCCGGACCCGAAGACCAGGGCGCGCTCCGCCCCCTCGTAGATGGCGAGCCGGTCCTCGACGATCTCGGAGTTCGGATGGTTGAACCGCGAATAGACCAGGCCGGCCCCGCCCGCCGGCGCGGGCTTGCGGCCGGCCACGACGTCGAAGTAGTCGCGGCCCTCCTCGGCCGAGCGGAAGACGAAGGTGGAGGTCAGGAAGATCGGCGGCTTGACGGCGCCCTCCGACAGGCCGGGATCGTAGCCGAAGCCCAGCATCATCGTCTCGGGATGCAGGGCGTGGTTCCCGACCCGGGTGTGACGGCTGCGATCTTCGCTCATTCCATCCTCCTCGACGTGGCGTGCCAGGACCGCGGTCGCCGCCGCGAGCCTCGCGACGTGGGACCCGGGCCACATAGGTCAGAACTGCGTTTGGAGAGGAAGCGAATTCGTGACGCCGGCCAAGGAAACGAGGGCGTGGGACGCGCCTCAGGCCAGACGGAGCGTCAAGGCCGTGGCCGCCGGCACGAGCAGCCGAACTCGCGTGAAGGACCGATGCGCCTTCAAGATCAATCAACCCTCGGTAGTTTTAAATACCAAGTTAAGCGGAATTCGACAGTTTGTGACTTGCGCCACACCCACCGGCCCCCCTATGTACGCTGCATAACGATCCGGGCCCCTCTGGCAGGACGCTGGCGCTCAAGGCCGGCCAACCTAGCGATGTCGGATCACCGTAGGCGTATGCGGTGGTCTGTGGCCCACGGGAAATCCGTGCCTATCGAGACAACGTATGCCTGCGGCTTTTGCACCAAACATGCAAGGAGCCCATGCTGATGACGACCAATCAAGCCAATCCTGAGACCCTGTCCGTACGCGACATGGCGCGCGGCGTCGCCCGGTTCCAGGACGAGATCTACCCGCGGGAACAGGCGCTCTATCGCAAGCTGATCCATGACGGGCAGAAGCCCAAGGCGCTCATGATCTCCTGCGCCGACAGCCGGGTCATCCCCGAGATGATCACCCAGTGCGGCCCCGGCGAGCTGTTCGTGTGCCGCAACGCCGGCAACATCGTGCCGCCCTTCGGGCAGAAGACCGGCGGCGTGGCCTCGGTCATCGAGTATGCCGTGCTGGCGCTCGGCGTGCGGGACATCATCGTCTGCGGCCATTCCGACTGCGGCGCGATGGGTGCGCTGCTGCACCCGGAGAAGCTTGAGGGGATGCCGAACGTCGCCGCCTGGCTGCACCACAGCCAGGCTGCCCAGGACATCGTCAAGCAGACCCTGCGCTGCGACGCCCCTGAGCAGGAGCGCCATTGCGCGCTCGCCAAGGAGAACGTGATCGTGCAGATCAACCATCTGCGCACGCATCCCTCCGTGGCCGCGGGGCTTGCGACCGGCAAGCTGACGCTGCACGGCTGGCTGTTCGAGCTGGAGCACGGCTCGGTGCTGGCCTATGACGGCGACACCGGGCTTTTCGCGCCGATGGACGACGACACGCCGCCGGTCGCCGTGGCGCCGCGCAACGGCGCCGCCAGCGCGGCGCTGCCGCTCGCCGCGGAGTAGCCTCATGCGCAGCTGGCTCGCACGCGACGTCTCGGCGTCCTTCGTCGTCTTCCTGGTGGCCATGCCGCTCTGCATGGGCATCGCCATCGCGTCCGGCGTGCCGCCCGAGCGGGGGCTGCTGACCGGCATCATCGGCGGCATCGTGGTCGGGCTGCTGTCCGGCTCGCCCCTGCAGGTGAGCGGCCCGGCGGCCGGGCTGGTGGTCATGGTCTTCGCGATCGTCGAGGACTACGGCATCGGCGCGCTGGGACCGATCCTGCTGCTGGCCGGCGCACTGCAGTGCCTGGCCGGGGCGCTGCGGCTCGGGCAGTGGTTCCGGGCCATCTCCCCGGCCGTCGTGCACGGCATGCTGGCCGGCATCGGCGTGCTGATCGTCGTGGGGCAGCTGCATGTCCTGGTTGACAACAAGCCCCAGGCAAGCGGCCTCGACAACCTGGCGGCGGCGCCCGGCGCCTTCCTCGGGCTGCTGCCCCTGGACGGCGCCGGCGGCGAGGCGGCGCTTCTGGTCGGCGTGGTCACGATAGCCGTCATGATCGGCTGGGAGAGGCTGCGCCCGGCTGTCCTCCATCTCGTTCCCGGGGCGCTCCTGGGGGTCGCAGCGGGCACGGCGCTGGCGTCGGCGCTGGCCCTGCCGGTGCTGCACGTCGCCGTGCCGGACCGGCTGTGGGACGCCGTCGCGCTGCCAGACGGCCAGGCGTTCGGCCAGCTGCTGCAGCCCGGCTTCATGCTGACCGCCCTGGCGCTGGCCTTCGTCGCCAGCGCGGAAAGCCTGCTGTCGGCCTCTGCGGTGGACCGGATGCAGGACAGGGTGCGGACGAACTACGACCGCGAGCTGGTCGCGCAGGGCGTCGGCAACGGGCTGAGCGGCCTGCTGGGCGGCATCCCCATGACCGGGGTGATCGTGCGCAGCTCGGCCAACGTGCAGGCGGGCGCCACGACGCGGCTGTCCACCATCCTGCACGGCATCACCATCCTGGTCTTCGTGGCGCTGCTGCCGGGTGTCCTGCGCCTGGTGCCGACCGCCGCGCTGGCCGGGGTACTGGTGGTGACGGGCTGGCGGCTGATCGGCGTGCATCACGTGCTGAGCCTGCTGCGCGATCACGGGCGGATGCCGGTGGCGATCTGGGCGGCGACGTTCGTGGGCGTGGTCGCGACCGACCTGCTCACCGGCGTTCTGGCCGGCCTGGTCCTGTCGGTCGTGGAGTCGGTGCGGCACCTGCGCCGGCCCGGGTTCCGCGTCAGCACGGTTGACACGGGTGCTGCCACCGAGCTGCGCCTGGCCGGCACCGCGACGTTCCTGCGGCTGCCGCAGCTGCTGTCGGCGGTCGAGGGAGCGCCCGCTGGCCGCGATCTCCGCATCCGCACCCGCGGCCTGTGGCACATCGACCACACGTTCGCCAGCATGCTGCAGCAGCTGGAGGCCCGGAGGGGCGACGGGCGGCGCATCCTCGTGAGCTGACGCGCCGGGGCGCCGTAGGGCGACGATGGGGCGGCGGCCGGCTTCAGCGCCGCCGCCCCCTCCACCCGGCGGCAGGGGCGCGCCG
>CAHJXG010000116.1 GCA_903644035.1 Rhodospirillales bacterium | reverse complement strand
GCTACGGGGAGGCGGTGCGGCGCAGCGCGCTCGCCCTCAAGCTGCTGCTGTTCACGCCCACGGGCGCCACGGCGGCGGCGGCGACCTCCTCGCTGCCGGAGCGGATCGGCGCGGGGAAGAACTACGACTACCGCTTCGCCTGGGCGCGCGACGTCGCCTACACCGTCAAGGCGTTCCTGCGGGTCGGGGCGGTCGAGGAGGCCAAGGCCGCGTTCTCCTGGCTGACCGCCACCATCCTCCGCCATGGCGGAAGGCTGCATGTGATGTACCGTCTCGACGGCGACCTTGCGCCGGAGGAGCGCGAACTGGACCTGCCGGGCTACCGGAACAGCAGGCCGGTGCGCGAGGGCAACCGGGCGCGGGAGCAGCTCCAGCTCGGCGTGTTCGGCGACCTGATGGAGACCGCGGCGCTGTTCGTCGAGTGCGGCCACGTCCTCGACCTCACAACCCGGCGCCTGCTCGCGGAGCTTGCCGACCGCTGCGCCGACCTGTGGCGCTCCCGCGACGCCGGCATCTGGGAGCTGGAGCAGGCCGAGCACTACACCATGTCGAAGCTCGGCTGCTGGACGGCGCTCGACCGCGCGGCCCGGCTCGCCGCGTCGGGCCAGCTCGATGCCAGCCATGCCGACCGCTGGCGGCGCGAGCGCGACCGCATCCGCGACTGGGTCGACGCGCATTGCTGGTCGGACGAGAAGCAGAGCTACGTCATGCATCCCGGGACGGACCGGCTGGACGCCTCGCTCCTGCTCGCGACCCGCTTCGGCTTCGAGCGCGGCGACCGGCTGGCGCTCACCCGCGACGCGGTCCGGCGCGAGCTGTGCCGCGGCCCGCTGGTGTTCCGGTATTCGGGCATGGAGGCCGAGGAGGGCACCTTCCTCGCCTGCGCGTTCTGGCTGGTGGAGGCGTTCGCCCTGCTCGGCGAGCGCGGCGCGGCGGTGCAGCAGATGGACGCGCTGCTTGCGGCCACCTCCGGCAACCTTGGCCTGCTGCATGAGCAGATGGACCCGGGCACTGGCGCCATGCTGGGCAACATGCCCCAGGCCCTGAGCCATCTGGCCCTGGTGCACGCGGCGCTCGCGGTGGATCAGGGCGTTGGCTGACTGGACTGACCACCGCGGTGTGCCGCACCCTCTGCGAGCGTGCCCAGATTGCGATCGTGCCCAGGCGATGCTGCGCGAACAGGCGGCGGGCGGCGGTGAGTGCTCTGCCGTTCACCCCACCCGGATCGGTTCGCGCCGTGCCGGGTGGTTGTGTTTGCCAGGCGGATGGGCCGCGCACTCGAGGCGGCGCAGGCGCAGATCGACGTCGTCGGCCAGGGACTTCGCGACGACGATCTTCTCCAACGCCGCCAGCCAGTGCCGGTAGTAGGTCGATCCCAGGTCCGGGTCGCCCTCCGCCTGCGCCCGGCGGATCTCGGCGCTGATGACCGCGACCCATTCGGGCCAGGTGAAGTGCCCGGCCCGATGCAGCGCCACCGCAAGCGCGAAGGCCTGCGCCTCCCAGGGTTCACGGAACACCGGGCCGGACGGGTCGCCCGGCATCGACGGCGGCGCGAGGCCCCCCAGCCAGCCTGCGTCAGGTGCCATGTGGCTCAATGTAATCCTCGAACAAATCCAGATACAGCACATCGCGTGCGGCGGCCTGCTCGCCCCACAGATCGCGAGCGGCGAAGCGCACGCCATAAACGTGCTGCGGCTTGTGGCCCTGCCCATGCGCGTTGGTGTCGTTGAAGCAGAACACGCCGCGGTCGGCCTCCACGGTGCCGGTCTTGCCGCGGGCGTAGCGAGGCAGCCTGGTGTGGGTGAGGGGGTTGAGGTTGCGCACCGTCACGTGGTCGCCGGGCCGGAAGCGCGGCTCGACCGCATCCGTCATGCGCGCGGTGGCACCGGTGGCGATCAGCCCGTCCACCTCCTCGACCGGCAATGCGGGCATCACGCCGGCTCCTTCGCAAGCTGCGCCATGCGCCCGTCGATCTCGTCCGGCGTCAACGCGCCGCGCTGCACCAGCAGGCTTTCCATGGCGTGCAGCCAATGCTCGTAATAGGGGGATCGGAGATAGTGCGCCGGGTCCATCCGCTCGATGGCGTGGCGGAACTCGTCCACGTTGAAGTGGCCGCCGGCGAAGGTGGTGATGAACAGGCCGAAGACGGTGCGCTCCCAGGGCGCATGGAACACCGGCTCGTTGGGTTCGGGGTTGATCGGCCCCATGCCGTGCATGCCTCCGAGGTCGTGCACGCCGTTCATGGTGCGCCCCCTGCGCCAGCCGCCGCGGCGACGCCCGTGCCGATCATCGCGTCGCGCGTGACCAGGGCGGCCAGCGCCGCCGCGTCCATGCCTTCGGTTCCAGCCGGCCGCTCCGGCAGCACGAGGTAGCGCAGTTCGGCGTTGCTGTCCCAGACCCGGACCTCTTTTTCCGGCGGCAGATCGACGCCGAACTCGGAGAGGACGCCGCGTGGGTCGATGACCACGCGGGCGCGATAGGGCGCCGATTTGTACCAGTTCGGTGGCAGGCCAAGCGTCGGCCATGGATAGCAGGAGCACAAGGTGCAGACGACCATGTTGTGCACTGTAGGGGTGTTCTCCACCACGACCATGTCCTCGCCCTGCACGCCGGAAAAGCCCAGCTCGGCGATGGCCCCCGTGGCATTGGAGAGCAGGCGCGCCTTGAAGGCCGGGTCGGTCCAGGCGCGGGCCACGACCTGCGCGCCGTTGTGCGGGCCGATCTTGGTTTCATAGGTCTCGACAATGGCAGCGAGCGCCGCGGGTTGCACCAGCCCCTTTTCGATCAGCAGGCTTTCGATTGCGCGCACCCGCAGCGCGACATCATCCTCGCGCGTGTCCAGGTCCTCGTGCGTGTCTGGCATGACCTCGGTCCCTTCGCGCCGTTCCGACAGGCAGTTAAGACCGAGAACCACGTCCGCGCAATCGGCTCTGTCCGAAGGGCGTCGAGAGGGAGGCAGAACGCTATCCGGAATAATATGATATAAAAACAAACGTCTGGTTCGTCGGAGCACGGCGTATCGCCGTGTTGCGCCGCAGGACGATACCGGTCAGGCTTCGCCGCTGTGGAACCCGTCCCCTCACGCCTGGTGGCCCGGGATTTGCTTGTAGCTCCGTCGTCATTCGCCGCCATCCTGGAGTCAACCATGCACCCATTCCGCCCTTCGCGACGCGGCCTGCTGCAATCGGCCGCCACGCTTGCGGGAGGCGCGCTCGCGGCGCCGCTGGTCGCCCGGCACGCGCTGGCCGCCGACACGATCAAGGTCGGCAGCCTGCTCGACCTGTCGGGACCCATCGGCTCCTCCGGCCAGGCGATGCACGCCACGATCCGCCTGGCGGTGGAGGAGGCGAACGCGGCCGGCGGCCTGCTGGGGCGGCAGGTCGAGCTGGTCAACTACGACACGCAGTCCACCATCCAGCTCTACTCGCAATATGCGCAGCAGCTTGCGCTGAAGGACAAGGTGGCCGTCGTGCACGGCGGCATCACCTCGGCGTCGCGGGAGGCGATCCGCCCGGTGTTCGACCGCTACGCGACGCTGTACTTCTACAACGTGCTGTATGAGGGCGGCGTGTGCGACCGCGACTGCTTCTGCACCGGCACCACCCCGGCGCAGACGGTCAACAAGCTGGTGCCCTACGCGATGGAGACCTGGGGCAAGAAGGCCTACATCATCGCGGCCGACTACAACTACGGCCAGATCACCGCGAAGTGGATGGGCAAGTACGTGCGCGACGGCGGCGGCACGGTGCAGGCGACCGAGTTCTTCCCGCTTGACGTCACCGAGTTCGCGGCGACCATCAGCAAGATCCAGCAGGCCGGGCCGTCCGTCGTGCTGTCGGCGCTGGTCGGCTCCAACCACACCGCGTTCTACCGGCAATGGGCGGCGGCGGGAATGAAGGGCAAGATCCCCATCGCCTCCACCACCTTTGGCTTGGTCAACGAGATCGCCACCATCGCGCCCTCCGAGAGCGACGGCGTGGTGACGAGCTACGGCTACTACGAGGAGCTGTCCACGGCCCCGAGCGCCGCGTTCACCAAGACGGTGCGCGGCAAGTTCGGCCAGGAGCTGCCGTATATCAGCGAACTCGCCTGCGCCACCTACGAGGGCTTCAAGCTGTGGGCGGAGGGGGTGAAGAAGGCCGGGTCGCTGGACCGCATGAAGGTGACGGAGGCGCTGGAGTCCGGCATCGCCGTCGATGGCCCCTCGGGCAAGGTCACCATCGACCACGCCACGCACCATGTGGTCCGGAACGCCTATCTCGCGAAGGCGGCGGAGCGGAAGTGGGACGTGTTCCAGTCCTACCCGGACCAGGCGCCCTCGGACACCGCGGCGGTGTGCAACCTGATCAAGGAGCCGAAGCTCAGCAAGCAGTTCGTGATCGACGTGAAGACCTGAGGGCGCGCCCGCCATGGCGCTCACCGCCCTTCTGGCGTTCAACGTCGCCAACAGCGTCGCGGTGCTGGTGCTGCTCAGCCTCGGCCTCGGCGTGATCTACGGGATGATGCGGGTCATCAACCTGGCGCATGGCGAGTTCCTGATGCTGGGCGCCTACACCACGGTGGTGAGCGCCAATGCCGGGCTGAACCTGTGGGTGGCGATGCTGGTCGCGGCGCCGCTCGCGGTGGGGCTGTTCGGGCTGCTGGTCGAGCGGCTGTTCATCCGGTTCCTGTATGGCCGGATCATCGACACCATGCTGGCGACCTGGGGCCTCAGCCTCGCGGTGATCGGGCTGATCACCACGATCTTCGGCAACACGGTGCGCGGCGTGTCGGCACCGTTCGGCGGCTTCGCCATCGGCGGCTACCAGACGAGCCTGTACTCTTGGTTCGTGATCGCGGTGGCGGCGGCGATGGCGGCGGGCGTGTGGCTGGTGCTGCGCTTCACCAAGTTCGGCCTGATCGTGCGCGCCACCATGCAGAACCCGGACATGGCGGCGGCGCTGGGCGTGCCGCCGCAGCGGATCTACATGATGACGTTCGCGCTCGGCTCCGCGCTGGCAGGCCTGGCGGGGGGCGTGCTGGCGCCGGTGTCGGGCGTGTCGCCGGTGATGGGCGGCGCGTTCATCGCCCGGGCCTTCATCACCGTGCTGGGCGGGGGGCCTGCCATCGTCACCGGCACCGGCCTCGCCTCCACGCTGTTCGGCAGCATCAGCGAGGTCGCGACCTTCCTCACCACCCCGGTGTTCGGGCAGGTCGCTCTGCTGTTGGCGGCGCTCATCATGATCCGCATCCTGCCCCAGGGGATCACCGGGCGGCTGCTGCGGAGGAGCCTGTGACCGGCTGGGCCAGCTTCGCCGCCATGGTCGCGGCGGGGCTGGCGCTGCTGCTCGGCCTGCCGCTGGTGTTCGACCTGTTCGGCCTGCTGCAGATGACGGTGTTCGTGGCGATGGCGGTGCTGGCGCTCAGCCAGGGGTTCATCTGGGGCTATGGCGGCATCATGTCGTTCGGGCAGACCGCGTTCTTCGGCCTTGGCGGCTACACCTACGCGGTCGCGGTGATGAACATGGGGGACAGCACGATGCCGGTGCTGCTGGCGGTCCTGCTGCCGATGCTGTTCGCGGCGCTGCTCGGCTACTTCATGTTCTACGGCCGGATCAGCGACGCCTATATCGGGGTCATCACGCTGAC
>CAHJXG010000115.1 GCA_903644035.1 Rhodospirillales bacterium | reverse complement strand
CCGCCGGGCGGGCCGGGACCGCCCGCGGTGAGCGCAACGAGGGGCGGCCGCCTGGACATGGCTTTCGCGCGGATGCAGGTCCTGGTGCAGCGGTATCGGGCGCAGACGATACCGGCGGTGGTCGCCTTGGCGCTGTGCCTGGCAGGCCTCACCGGATGGATGCTGCTGGATGCGCGCAAGGCGGCGTTCCATCAGGCCGAGCAGGCGGCCGCCAACCTCACGCTCAGCCTGGAGCGCGACATCGCGCGCAACATCGAGATCTATGACCTGTCCCTGAAGGCGGCGGCGGCCAACCTCGGCATCCCCGGCCTTGAGGATGCCAGCCCCGAGGTCCGGCACGCCGTCCTGTTCGATGGCGCCGCGGAAGCGTCCCACTTCGGCAAGATCGCGATCGCCGACGCCTCGGGCGACGACATCTTCCATTCCAGCCCGACCCATCCACGTCGCATCAACTTTGCCGAGCGGGACTGGTTCATCTACCTGCGCTCTCATCCGGAGAGCGGGCTGCACCTCTCGTTGACGCCGAAAGGCATGCTGAGCGGCAAGCCGAGCCTCGTGCTCAGCCGCCCCATCACCCGGGCTGATGGGAGCTTTGCTGGGGTGGTGGTCGGGGTCATCTTCCTCGACTACTTCCACCAGCTGTTCTCTGGCCTTGCCCTCGACAGGGACAACATCATCAACCTGGTGACGATCGAGGGGCGGATCGTGGCCCGGCGCCCCTTCAACGAACACGATACCGGCCGCGACATCAGCCAGGCCGAGGTGTTCCGACGCCTGCGCACCGAACCCAGCGGCTCCTTCGAAACCCAGGGCGTGCTGGATGGCGTGAAGCGGCTCTATGTCTATCGTCAGCTGGGCGCCCTCCCTCTGGCGGTGCAGGTCGGACTGTCCAAAGACGCCATCTACGCGGAGTGGCGCCACAAGGCCTGGGTGATCATGTCCGCGCTGGCTGCCCTCGTCGCCACCACCGGCCTGCTCGCCTGGGTGCTTCGGCAGGAGCTGAGGCACCGCGCCCGCCTCGTCGCGCAGCTCCGCACCAGCGAGGCGGGCTTTCGCCTGCTGACCGAGCACGCGAGCGACATGGTGTCCCGGGTCGGGCCGGACGGCGCGCGCCAGTATGTGTCGCCTGCCGCCACGCGCATATTCGGGGTGCCCGCCGAGGCGCTGCTTGGCCGCAGGTTGCTGGACCTGATACGGCCCGAGGACCTGCCCCGCGTGAAAGCCACGGTGAAGCAGCTGCTGGCCGGGACCGTGGAGGAGAACGGGGTCGCATTCCGGGCGCATCGTCCCGATGGGACGGAGGTCTGGATCGAAGCCGCAGCCCGGCTGCTGCACGACCCCGAGACCGGGGCGCCCGACGGCTACGTCGCGATCCTGCGCGACGTCACGGAACGCCAGCGTATCGAGGTTGAACGCGAGCTGCGCGGACGCGAGCTGGAGGCGGCCAACCGCCAGCTCGAACGCCTGGCGCGGCATCTCGGCCGCGCCCGGGAGCTGGCCGACCAGGCGAACAAGGCCAAGTCGCGCTTCCTTGCAGGCATGAGCCACGAGCTGCGCACGCCGCTGAACGGCATCCTGGGCTATGCGCAACTGCTGCGTATGGAGGGGCAGCTCGATGGCAAGCAGCGCGAGCGCGTCGATGCCATGCTGGGTGCCGGGCAGCATCTGCTTGAGATGATCAACCGCGTGCTCGACCTGTCCGAGATCGAGGCGGAGACCTTCGAGGTGCGGGAATCTGGGATCGATCTCCAGCAGACCGCCGAGATGTGCCTCGGCCTCGTCGAGCCGGCAGCGAGGGCGAAGCGCCTTGAGCTGAAGCTCGCCACCGACCCCCGCATCCCGAAATGCGTCCTGGCTGACCCCGCACGGCTCCGGCAGCTGCTGCTCAACCTGCTCGGCAACGCGGTCAAGTTCACCGACCGGGGAACCGTGGAGCTGCGTCTGCTGGCAGCAAACAGCACGACGCTGCGGGTGGAGGTCGTGGACTCCGGCCCGGGGATATCGTCCGAGCAGCGACAGCTCCTGTTCCAGGACTTCGAGCGGCTGGACGCCTCCGGCCTCGTCGAGGGGGCCGGGCTTGGCCTTGCCATCTCGGTTCGCCTTGCGACGCTGCTGGGCGGGCATATGGGCCATGAGGACAACCCGGCCGGCGGCAGCATCTTCTGGCTCGAGCTGCCGATGGTGGCCGCAGCGGACATCCCCGCGGCGGCCGCCCGGGCGCCGCAGCCGAGCCGTCCGCTGCGCCTGCTGGTCGTGGACGACGTCGCCATGAACCGCGACATCGCAAGCTCGTTCCTGCGCGCGGCCGGCCACGACGTGACCTGTGCCGAGAGCGGCGCCGAGGCGGTCGAGGCGGCGAGCGCCCATGATTACGACGCCGTGCTGATGGACGTGCGCATGCCCGGGATGGACGGGCTTGAGGCCACGCGCCGGCTTCGCGCCCTTCCCGGCCCGCGCGGCCAGGTCCAGATCATCGCGCTGACGGCGCAGGCCTTTGCCGAGCAGGTCGAGGAGTGCCGCCGGGCGGGCATGGACGGCCACGTCGCGAAGCCCTTCACGCAGGGGGCGCTGCTGCACGCCGTCGCGGGCGCGGTCGAACGGGACGCGCTCGGCGGGACGAGGTCGCCAGTCCCCATCGGCATGGCGGACGCCGGTCCGTCGGTCAGGCGAGGCGGTCCAGCCTCCTTGGCCAGCGGGGCAGGCCAGGCCCCGGACGTGGTCGGGTCGGACCTGCCGGTCTGTGACGTCGGGGCGTTCGAGCGGACCACCGCCTTCCTTCCGGCGGCCGCCGTCTCCACCTACCTGGCGACCCTTGCCGCCCGAAGTGAAACGCTGCTGCAGGACCTGCACAGGCCCGGCGTCGTCGCGGGCAAGCTGGATGCCCTGTCTGGAGCCGCGCATGTCCTGGCCGGCAGCGCCGGCATGTTCGGGTTTCAGCGCCTTGCGTTCGTGGCACGGCAGTTCGAGCAGGCGGCCGAAA
>CAHJXG010000114.1 GCA_903644035.1 Rhodospirillales bacterium | reverse complement strand
CTGCGGCGGCAGCGGGCCGGGTTCCGGGTGACGGCGTGGTGCCCCGATCCGGAGACGCGCGACCGGGTGGCGGGGTGCGTGGACGGCGCGCTCGCGGCGGTGCGGTTCCTGGATGTCGGGGGCTGGGGCTGCTGGCTGCGGCTGTCGGGCGGGTCGGTGCTGGACGCGAACTCGGTGGCCGGGGTTTGGCGGCGGGACCTGCTGTACAGCGCCGAGTATCCGACGGTGGCGGAGAGCACGTTGCCTTCGATGTTGTTCGGCGTTGCTGAGGCGAACGGGGTTTCGAGCGTCGTTTAGACTGCACCCTGACTGTGTCAGGGCGCGGTCCAGGTTTTATTTGAGCGACCCATTCGTCGCATGACTGGCAACGCCGCCGCGTTTCCAGTCAGGGCGACATTGGCCTGGTTGTCTGTTCTCTAAAATAGGAAATAAATCATGGTCTATCTGGTCGTGGTGCGGTCGTTCGGGCCGTACCGGATTGGCGACGTGGCGCGCGACGCGGCCGAGGTCGAGCGCGTGCTGGCGTCGGAGCACGCCAGCCATGTCGTGCGCATGCAACCCGCTGGGAGCACTGCAAATTCCGAAGGAATTGCGCGGGCTCCGCAGCAGCCAGAGGAGGACTGATCCATGCCGATCGTGCAAGCGGGCAACCTGAACACGACGGCGCTGGTGGTGCCGGATCTGTATGTGCAGATCGTGCCGCCGCAGAACCTGGTGCTGAACGGGGTGCCGACGAACGTCGTCGGCGTGGTGGGGTCGGCGACGTGGGGGCCGGTGAACCAGCCGGTGATCGTGTCCACGATGGCGGACTACGCCCGGGCGTTCGGGCCGATCCAGGCGCGGCGGTTCGACATGGGGACGCAGGTGGCGACGGCGGTGCAGCAGGGGGCGCAGTCGTTCCGCTGCGTTCGGGTGACGGACGGGTCGGAGATGGCGGCGACCTACGCCATCTCCTATGCGAACGGGGCGTATCCGGTGCTGCTGACGGCGCGGTATGCGGGGTCGCTGGGGAACTCGGTGGGGATCACGCTGGGAGCCGGGTCGGCGGCGGGGACGTGGCGGCTGACGCTTGGGATCGCGGGGCAGGTGGCGGAGAGCTTCGACAACCTGGCGGCGCCGACGCCGCAGGCGTTCTGGCAGAACCTGGTGAACGCGGTGAACCAGGGGGTGGGGGCGCTGCGGGGGCCGAGCCAGCTCTGCGTGGCGAGCCTCGGGCAGGCGACGGGGACGGCGCCGACGCCGCTTTCGGGGCAGGCGCTGCTGAACGGGTCCGACGGGTCGGCGGGGGTGTCGGCGCAGACGCTGGTGGGGCAGGACGGGCTGCCGCGTCAGGGCATGTATGCGCTGCGCGGGCAGTCGTGCAGCCTGATGCTGCTGGCGGATGCGGACGACCCGGCGACGTGGACGGCGCAGGCCGGGTTCGCGGTGCAGGAGGGGCTGTATGCGATGCTGAACGTGCTGCTCGGCACGCTGGCGGCGATGGCGACGAACGTGGTCGGCTACTGGGTCGGCAGCAGCGCCGGCTCCGCCCGCAAGGACGCGCGGCTGGCGCAGCGGACGGAGTAGGGGGCCGGAATGCCTCTGGAAATCAAAGGGCTTTCAGAACTGCGCGAGCGCTTGGAGCGGCTGCGGGTTGAGGAGGTCATGGCGCGAGCCTTGGCCGAACAGGCCGGGCGCATGGCGGCGGCGGTGCGGGACACCCTGTCGGACCCGTCCGGCGCGGGAGGCCATGACCAGCCCTGGCTGCAGAGCGGGGCGTTGCGGGACAGCGTGGGCGCGGAGGCGGACGGGCTGCAGGCCGCCGTAGGAAGCAGCGACCCGGCGGCCGTGCCGCAAGAGATGGGCACCGCGCGGACGCCGCCTCGTCCGTTCCTGGCGCCGGTGGCGGCGGGCATGGGAGAGGAGGTCGCCCGCGCGATCGCCGGAGCCGTCGTTGCCGCCTTGAAGGGTGAGCCGGAAGACGGTGCGGTCATCCTTGCGGGCACCTCGGCAAGCGGTCGACCCCATGGCATTCCGTATCACAATCCGCTCGGCGTCTTTCGGCCTGGCTCGCCCGAGAACGAGGATTGGACGCGCAACACGATGCGGCGCCTTCAGGAACTCGGCCACATTCTTCGTTCGGAGCGGCAGGATGGGGAAGGCCGGGACGACGAGGGCGTGGAGATCCCCGACTTGCCCGCGACCCCGGACGACCTTTTGCAGCAAGGGTGGGAGGAGATCACCCATCCGGATGCGGCGGCCGAAGGGCACCGGACGTTCAAGAACAAGGAAACCGGACTGATCATTCGTGCTGATAAGGGAGAACCTGGCCAGCCAGGAGATCGCGGACGCGACCATTACCATATCGAGAATCCAAACACGACAAGCAAGCGTGATGAATATCTTGACAAAAATGGTCGTCCAGTAGGAAGGGGAAGTAAACCCTCACATGTTCTTCCAGGAGATAAGCCTTGACGAGATTAGCCGAAGAAGTTCAGAGGACTGCGTTCCATGACTCCACCCTTGAAAGGTGCTCGCAGGAAGAAGATTCATTGCAGATGGATTTCCAAGATATTCTCTATGACGTTGAAAAAGAAGAATATTACAGCGCCACCGTCATCCTCAGCGGTGTGCGGGAGATTAGGCGTTTCGACGAGCCTGTAGCGCAACTGACGATGGAGGGCGACGGCGAGGTGCTGCAGTTCCATCGCGGCGACGGCCGGGCACTGCTGCTGGTCGAATGGCACACCTATCAACCAACCACCAGAAACTTTGTCAAATACGAAATCGATTACGCCACCGCCTCCATCACCGTCGAGAAGCAAGACGGGCTGATCGTCTGAGCAGTCCGCAAGGGGGCGTATATCCATGGAAGTGATCGGCGACTCTCAGATCTTTGCGATCCAACTCGACTGGGACCGCAGGCCCACTTACAAGCCGTGGATGTATGGCGTGTTTTGCTTGCATATCTGCGGCGAGCGGCTTGGGTCGCCTTGGAGCCAAGCGACCCTGAACAGCATCCTTGCCCAGTTGGACGGATGGAACTCAACTGCCAAGCTGCGGCGTGCCCCGGCGCTGATGGCGGTCGATCCTGTCACGGCGTTCCTGAGCATCGAGGACGCGAAGTATGAGTTGGAACACTTGGCGGACAAGGTTCCGCCGGGCTTCACGCCCGTTCCCGTGCCCAGTTCGACCGCATTCGAGATCTTCGGCGTCGATGGTCTGGACGATTATCGAACTTACTGGTTGGAGGACGACGCCACCAGCCGCCTGCTGTATGCGCGAACGGGGGACCTGCCGCGGGAATGCCGGGTGCCTCAGCCGCAAACGCTTCGCGTTTCGGCGACGCGCCGTGCTGGCCGATGTCATGGAGCGGACGGTCGAACGGCTCGACGGCTGGTTCAGGCAGTTGCCGGAGCCGCCGGTGCGAGAAGCATGAGAACGGATGTCAACGTGCGGGAGTGGAGGGCGTGTGAGCTTGTGGAAGCTCCCGCTGGAACGAAGCAATTCGCATCTGTTCGCTTATGGCCGTTGGAGGCCCGTATGAGGCCGGCCCCAGGGAACGGCGCGGCCCGGGATCACCCGTCCTCCGCACGTCCCGCCGACGCCAAGCGACGGCAACCCACTACCCCGTTCCCAGCAGCACCGCGCCGCCCTCAACCCGCCGGGTCGCCTGCCACAGGAACTCCCGCGTCCGCTCCGGCGACTGCGGCGGCCCCAGCAGGCCGCCCTGCATCTGTGCACAGCCCAGATGCGTCAGCGTGTCGTGCTGTGCCTGCTGCTCCACCCCTTCCGCCGCCACCTCGATCTGCATCTCCGCCCCCATGTCCAGCGCCGAGCGCACGACGGCCATCGCGCCGGGGTCGGTGAGCATGGACCGCACGGCGTCCCGGTTGAGCTTGACCTGCTGGAATGCCCCGTCGCGGAACTGGTGCGGTGTCACCGCCGCGTGCCCGAAATCGTCCACCACCAGCCGCACCCCCAGGGTGCGCAGCGGCAGCATCGACGCCAGCACCTGCTGCGAATGCTCCAGCAGCACCGCCTCCGTCACCTCAATGTCCAGCCGTTCCGCCGCCAGGCCCGACCGGTGCAGCGTCTCGATCACCAGGTGCTCCAGGTCGCCCCGGCTGAACTGCGCGCCGCCGACGTTGATGGACAGCCGCACCGGCACGGCCCAGGTCGCCGCCTCCGTGCAGGCCGTGTGCAGCATCCAGCGGCCGAGCTTCTCCATCACCGGGGACCGCTCGCACAGCGGCATGAACACCGAGGCGGGCACCAGGCCGCGCGCCGGGTGCCGCCAGCCGACCTGCGCCTCGTAGGCCAGCGGCACGTCGCTCCGTGCGCCGAACACCGGTTGGTAGGCCATCTCGAACTGCTCACGCTCCAGCGCGCGCTGCAGCTCCTCCTCCATCAGCCGCGTGTCCGCCAGGGCCGCGGGCGTCTCGCTGAACGCCACCGCGCTGCGCCCGCCGGCCTTGACCCGGTCCAGCGCGTCGCGCGCCTGGCCCAGCAGCGCCG
>CAHJXG010000113.1 GCA_903644035.1 Rhodospirillales bacterium | reverse complement strand
GTGCCGTAGCGGCCGAGCGGGACGGCATCGTAGTAGTCCGAGCGGACCGCCACGCTGTGCACCTGCTTCGCCATCTCGGTCTCCACGGGGCCGGGGCAGACCGCGTTCACCCGGATGCCGAAGTTGCCGAGCTCCACCGCATACTGCTTGGTCAGGTGAATGATCGCCGCCTTGCTGGTGCCGTAGGCCACCCGCAGCGTGCTGGCGCGCAGGCCGGAGATCGAGGCGATGTTCACGATGGCGCCGCTCTTCTGCGCCTTCATGATCGCGCCAAAGGCTTGGGTGCAGAGGAAAGCGCCATCGAGGTTGGTGCCGAGCACGTGGCGCCATTCCTCGAACGAGGTTTCGAGTGCCGGCTTGAACACGGCAACGCCGGCGTTGTTCACCAGCGCGTCGACACGGCCCCATCTCGCCATCACCGCCTCAGCGGCGGCCGCCACCTCGGCGGGACTGGACACATCGCATGGCACGGCCAGCACCTGCTCCCGCGGCGCCAACGTCACCTCGGTGGCGGCAAGCGTGGCACGGTCCACGTCGAGCAGGGCGACATTGTAGCCGTGGGCAAGGAACCACTGACCGATGGCGAGCCCGATGCCGCGCGCACCCCCTGTGACGACGGCGACCTGGTTGGCTTCGCTCGCGCTCGACATGTCCTGCCTCATAAGCCGACTTTTTCTGAAGTCCGGCCGTTACGCGCGTTCCAGGCACAGGGCAACCGCTGAACTGGAGGCAAAACAAGATCGCCAGCACCATTCAGGTTGATGCAAACCTCCGGGGGACGGCAAGCAGGTCGAGATCCGTGCCGCGACCATTGGTGAAGGAGAGGCCAACGGCGCTGCCGTCGACGCCAGGACGGCTGATCCGGGTTACGATGATTGATGCCGACAAAAAAGCCTTGCAGCCAAATTCTGAGGCGTTGGCGCGATCGGCAGGTATGGTGGC
This sequence comes from Rhodospirillales bacterium, assembly GCA_903644035.1. Lineage (GTDB taxonomy): Bacteria > Pseudomonadota > Alphaproteobacteria > Acetobacterales > Acetobacteraceae > CAHJXG01. The sequence continues at coordinate 1,632 of CAHJXG010000113.1, read as the reverse complement.
GTTAAAGGGTCACCTCACCATTCGTTCAAAACTGCACGCTAAGCGGCTTGCAGTGTGAACGCTCCAGGAACAGCGCGGAGCGGCCGCAGTCCGTCTGCGGGTCAGGCGGTGTTCCAGTCGTAGTCGCCGGTGAGCGCGATGTGCTCCCAGCCGAGCGGCGCGACGTGGGTGAGCAGCTCGTCGGGGATGATGACGCCCTGTGACCGGAGCTGCTGGACGGCCCGGTCGAGGTAAATGGTGTTCCAGTGCACGATGGCTGCCGTCAGCAGGCTCAGCTCGGATGCCCGGAAGCTCTGGTTTTCGAAGGTCCGGTCGCGGAACTCGCCTTGGCGGTGGAAGAACACGGCCCGGCGCAGCGTGTTACCCGCCTCGCCCTTGTTCAGGCCGGCATGGCTGCGCTGGCGCAGCGCCGGGTCGGACAGCCACTGCAAGGTGAACAGCGTCCGTTCGATGCGCCCCAAGGCCCGCAGCGCCCGCGATAGAGCATTGTTTGGGCTGGCCGCGGCGAGCTTGCGCAGGATGGTGGACGGCGCGACGGCGCCGGCCTCGATGGACGCCCTGACCCGCATCAGCTCCGCCCACCCTCGCATGAGGGCTGTCATGTCCACGGCATCACCGATCAGCGGCCTCAGCACCGGGTAGGTGTCGGGCTTCTCGATGGCGTAGAGCTTGCGGTCCTTCAGGTCCTTGATGCGCGGTGCGAAACGGTGGCCAAGGAGGTGGCACATCCCGAATACGTGGTCGGTGGCGCCCGCCGTGTCCGTGTAGTGCTCGGTGATGCGCAGGCTGGTCCGGTGCGCCTGCGGGTTGCAGTCCGTCGAGCACCTAGGGCGCTTCGCTGGCGGTCGCCGAGATAACCCGCGTGTGCATGGTGCCGTATTGGCCGGATTAGGTGGTGTAGAGCACGACGCCCGGGTTGATCCCATACTTGGCGTTGACCTCGCCAGCAGGCCCGGCACGGCCGCTGGCGCGGAAGTACTGCCCGTCCGAGGAGGAGTCGGTGCCGTCGCCCCAGATCGCGGTCATCGGATGCCGATGGTGCGCGTCCACGATGACGGCGCGGCCTGAGGCATAGTTGTCGTCGTTGATGTGCCACTGCGCTTGGTTGACCAGGTGGTGGTAGCTCAGGCCGCGGGTCGCGTCGGCCATGCGGGACAGGCCAAGGTTGGTGCCGTCGGCCAGCAGTGCCGCGAATAGGGCGGGCAGGTCGGATGGCGGGTTGCCGGTGCGCAGGTGAGTGAAGCAGGCGGCGAACCCGGTTTCCTGCGCGACATCCGATACGACTTCGGTCACGCGCACCCGCGGCAGCATGCCATAGAGCCGGCCGGCCATGAGCCGCGCGGCATCCGGCACCGTCGGTTCGGTGCGCGCGATGTAAAGGGAGCCGTCCTCGATCTCGACGCCGTCCAACTCGCCGCGCGCAGCGCAGGCAGCGACGAATTGCAAGCGCTTGTGCAGCAAGGCAGCGCGAGCGGCGATGTAGCGCTCTGGGTCCGCCTCTCCAGCAATGCCCGCGTCAGGCATCCCGGCTGGCTCTGCCGGCAAGACGCCGCGGTCCAACAGCATCGACGCGAGGTCGCGATAGCTGATCGGGAAGGCCAGATACCAACGCAGCGCCCAAAAGATCACCTC
>CAHJXG010000112.1 GCA_903644035.1 Rhodospirillales bacterium | reverse complement strand
CCGAGCAGGCCGAGCCGCGGCACGTCCGCGGCCGGGATCGCGCCCGACGCCGCATCAATGCCGTGGCTGCTCAAGCGACGGCCTCGGCGAGCTTCAGCATCGCGGCGCAGGCGGCGTTGCGGGCGGCGAAGTCCTTCCACGCCGTCTCCTGCGCGACCGCCTTCCACTTGCCGATGGCGGCCGGGTCCATGTCCCGCGCCGTGATGCCGGCCTTGAGGTACACGCGCGCCAGGTCCTCGTCGTCCGACTTCGCCGCCTGCAGGCCGAACGCCTCCAGCTCCGTGCCGACCTCGGTCACGGCGGCCTGATGCGCCGCCGGCAGGGCGTCGAAGATCTGCTTCGAGATCAGCAGCGGCTCCAGCATGAACCAGAAGCTGCCGCTGCGCCCGGTGGTCACGGCCTTGCTGATCTCCTCCAGGCGGAAGGAGATCAGGCTGGTGGACGACGTCACCGCGGCGTCCAGCGACCCCGTCTGCATCGCGGCGTAGATTTCGTTGCTCGGCACCGAGCTGATGATCCCGCCGGCCGCCTTGAGCATCAGGTCCATCTCCCGCGACCCGCCGCGGATCTTCAGGCCCTTCACGTCATCCGGCTGCACGACCGACGCGCCGCGGGACGCCGTGCCGCCGGCCTGCCAAAGCCAGGTGACGATCCTCACGCCGCGCTTGTCCAGCACGCGCTCCAGCTCCTGCCCGATGGCCTGGCGCTTCCAGGCAAGCCCCTGCTCATAGCTGGTCACCAGGCAGGGCATCAGCCCGATGTTGACCTCGGGCACCTCGCCCCCGGCATAGGCCAGCGGATACAGGGTCATGTCCAGCGCGCCCCGGCGCAGGGCGGAGAACTGCGCCACCGTCTTCATCAGCGACGAGCCCGGGTAGATCTCGAACGCCAGCTCGTTGTCGGTGCGCTTCTGCACCTCGGCGGCGAAGCGGCGCACCAGGCGGTCGCGGAAGTCGCCCTGGTCCGCCGTGCCGCCGGGAAACTGGTGACTGATTTTCAGCGTGCGGGCGGCAGCGCGGGCGCCTGAGACGCCCAGCAATGCCGGGGCAGCCAGAACGGCCCCCACCGCGGCCCGGCGAGTGATCAGCATCGTTTCCTCCGGAATTTTCTATATATCTCAATTCATATGCGCTGCGTCGCCACCCGGCACAAGACCCAAGCACAACGGGAGGTGGCATGAACCCTGAGCAAATCCCGCTCGCTGCACTGAGGATGCACTGTGACCAGACGCCACTATCCCACGCGCCCGCTCGTCGGCGTCGGCGTGGTGCTCCTGAAGCCTCCGACCGCAATTTCGGGTGGCGCGGTGCTGCTGGTGCGGCGTGGCAAGCCGCCGGCGATGGGCCGATGGAGCCTGCCCGGCGGCGCGCAGGACCTGGGTGAGACCGCGGAGCAGGCCGCCCGGCGCGAACTGGCCGAGGAAACCGGCCTGGCCTCCGGCCCGCTCATCCTGGCGGCGAACGTTGACAGCATCCACCGCGATGCGGCCGGGCAGGTGGAATACCATTACACGATCCTGGACTTCGCCGGCCGCTGGCAGGGCGGCGACCCGGTGGCGGGCAGCGACGTCACCGATGCGGCGTTCGCCCCGCTCGATGGGCTGGACCGCTACGAACTCTGGAGCGAGGCGCTCCGCGTCATCGACACGGCGCGACGGCTGCTCAGCTTCGCTTCCGACGCGACGGCGACGCGCGGCCGAAGTTGAGCGACGCGGCGGCGCCGGCGCAGATCAGGCCCATCCCCGCCGGGATCAGCCAGAGGGGCCGCAACAGGAAAGGCTGCTCAAGCCACATCCAGCTCCATGCCGGACTCTGCTTCTGTATCCATGCCATCCAGGTGCCGTCCATCAGTGCCAGGCCCTGCCCCAGCGTCATGCCGAGAGGCGTCAGGGCGGCGATGGCGACCGCCGTGACGAGGAACAGTGCAGCGAGGGCGGCGAAGATACGTGATGCGATCATATGAACAGCTTTTCATTCGGCATCCCAGCATACAGGCCCGCGACGAACTCACCATAACCATTGTAAATGCGGGTCGGCACGCGCTGGTTGTCGCCCAGCAGGCGCTCGGTCGCCTGGCTCCAGCGCGGATGCGGCACGTCGGGGTTCACGTTGGCCCAGAAGCCATATTCCTGGGGCTGGATGCCCTCCCAGAACGTGGTTGGCCGCTTGTCGGTAAAGGTCATCTTCACAATCGACTTCACCGACTTGAACCCATATTTCCAAGGCAGGACCAGGCGGATCGGCGCGCCATTCTGCTTCGGCAGGGCCTTGCCATAGAGACCGGTCGCGATGAACGCAAGGTCGTTGTTCGCCTCCGCCATCGTTACGCCCTCGACATACGGCCACTCGAACGTGCTGATGCGCAGGCCCGGCATCGTCTTGGGGTCGGCCAGCGTCTCCATCACGACATAGCGGGCGCCGGAGGCCGGGCCGGCCAAGGCGACCAGGTCCTTCATCGGAAATCCGGTCCAGGGCACGGTCATCGCCCAGCCCTCGACGCAGCGATGGCGGTACACCCGCTCCTCAAGCTTCACCCGCTTCAGGATGTCGTCCAGGTCCATCGTCCGCGGCGTCTCGACCATGCCCTCGAACTTGATGGACCACGGGGCGATGGGCAGGCGCTGCGCGGCGCGCGAGATCGACTTGTCCGTGCCGAACTCGTAATAGTTGTTGTAGGTCGTTGCGTCCCGCTCGGCGGTCAGCTCGCGGCCAGCGTCGTATTTCCCGCTGCGCGGCGCTCCCTGCGCCTGAGCCGCGAGCGGCACCGCCAGCATGGCCGCGCCCGCTGCCCCGGCCAGCACGGTGCGGCGCCCCAGCATCAGCGCTTCCGGCGTCGCGTCCCGGTCCGACACTTCCCAGCCGCGAACTGTCTTGATATGCAAAGTGACATCCTCCGCGAGAGTGCCGGGCTTATACACGGCCGGGCAGCGATGTCCGCCGTGTTCCAGCGGGTTCCTCAGTATGTTGATTTCATGGGGTCGGTCTGCAAGGGTCCCGTCAAGGCCGCCTGCTCGTGGGCCGGAGGGAGTCTGCCGATGAACCTTGCTGCGTTCCCACGCGTCCGGCTGTGCCAGTCCCCCACGCCGCTGGAGCCGCTGCCGCGCCTGACCCAGGCATTGGGCGGGCCGCAGATCTGGATGAAGCGGGACGACCTGACCGGCATGGGGCTGGGCGGCAACAAGGTGCGCAAGCTGGAGTTCCTGGTGGGCGACGCGCTGGCCCGGGGCGCGGACCACCTGGTCACCCAGGGCGCGGTGCAATCCAACCATGTGCGCCAGACTGCCGCCGTCGCCGCGCGGCTCGGCCTGGCCTGCACCGCCGTGCTGGAGCATCGGATCGAGACGAATGACGGCGCCTATCTCGGCAACGGCAACGTGCTGCTGGACCGGCTCCTGGGTTGTGCCCTCGAGTACCGGCCCGGCGGCACCGACATGCAGGCGGCCATCGAGGAGGTCGGCGCCCGGCTCGCCGCGGCGGGCGCCACGCCCTATCTGATCCCCGGCGGCGGCTCGAACGCCACCGGCGCCCTGGGCTACGCGGCGGTCGCGCTGGAGCTGGTGGCGCAGGCCAACGAGCTGGGCCTGCGCATCGACCGCCTGGTGCACGCGACTGGCAGCGCGGGCACGCAGGCCGGGCTGGTGGCCGGGCTGCACGCGCTCAGCAGCCCCGTCCGCGTGCTGGGCATCGGCGTCCGGCTCCCCCGGCCGAAGCAGGAGGCCAACGTCCGGCGCCTGGCCGAGGCGACGGCGGCGCATATGGGCGTGGACCGTCCCATCGCGGCGGACGCGGTGGAGGCCAACTGCGACTACGTGGGTGCGGGCTACGGCCTGCCGACGCCCGGCATGGTGGAGGCGGTGCGGATGGTGGCGCGGCTCGAGGGGATCTTCCTGGACCCGGTGTATTCCGGGAAGGGCATGGCCGGGCTGATCGACCTGATCCGCCGGGGCGCCTTCTCGGCGGGGGAGAACGTGGTGTTCCTGCACACAGGGGGGTCGTCGGGGCTGTTCGGCTATGCGGATGTGTTTGAGGAGGCGGCTTAGCGCTTCTACCGACAGTCTCGGGCGTTCATCGGCCCCAGCCCCTCGACTCGCACGACCTACGCCAGAGACCTCGAGTGGATGCACAAGCACGGCGGCAACCCGCCAGCGCACGGCTTTCGCCTCAGCGCCGTCCTGCGCATCCGCATGCTGCTGGAGCAGCAACCTTCCAGGGCGAGCCAGACGATGGCGATGTTCAGCATCGCGCTCGGCCTCGGCGCGAACTCTCGGCGTTGTTCGGGCGGAGCCGTTAAGGCTGCCTGCCATAGCGCTTCCTCTCCCTCTCGCGTCAGGGTGGCGTCACGACTCTGCAGGACCAAACACCTAGTCTCGGTTGATCAGCGCAAGAGCAACAACACAGGTGCCTGACACCTGCCGTGCTGATGAACGGACGGACAACGCCTGCCGGCTGTGGCGCCGCGTGGGCGGCTCCGGACGCACGCACCGTCACACCCTCCTTGAAGCGACCCATGGTGACGACCGTGTTCCCGCCGTCCATCATACCCGAGCGGTTGGCCGAGACCGAGCCTGCGAAAGGGCTGAGGGCCAGGCTCGACCACAGAACAGCCAAGGGGCCGCGATGTTTACCAACGAGCGCACTCTGACGGTGGAGTGGGGGGACTGCGACCCGGCCGGCATCGTCTTCTATCCACGCTACTTCGCCATGTTCGACACCAGTACGGGCGCCTTGTTCGCTGCCGCAACCGGTATGACGAAGCACGAGATGCTGCGGCATTACGGCATCGTTGGCATTCCCATGGTCGACACGGCGGCACAGTTCAGCGTCCCGAGCCGCTACGGCGATGTCATCCGCATTCAGACCCAGGTGACGGCGCTGCGCCGGTCGTCCTTCAGCGTGTCGCACACTGTCCTGCGCGGGGACACGCTTGCCATCAAGGCGACAGAAACGCGCGTTTGGGCTGCCCGTCACCCCGATGACCCCGAACGCCTGAAGGGTGTGCCCATTCCGGATGACCTTGCGACGCGGTTGCAGGGCGGCCCGCAACCACGGACGACATAGTGCCGGGCAGCGCCTCGACCGTGCCGGTGACATGCCGGATGCTGCCCGCGGGACTTGCCGCCCAGAACGCCGCTCCCGGGCGCAGCCAAGGCCCCTCTGAATCGCCATCCTGGCCGACATGGGCGGCGCGTTCGCCGCGCCCGGAACAAGCCCGGCGTCGGCATGGTCATCGCCCGCCACTGGCTGGACCAGGAGGGCGTGGCCGCTATCATGGACATGCCGGGCTGCGCCATCGCCCTTGCTGCCGCGGACCTGGCGCGGGATCGCAACCGCGTGTTCATCGGCTCTGGCGCAAGCCTGCTGTCCGAGGGCGGCTGCGCCCTGCTGAGATCCTGAAGGAGCCAATGCCATGAGCAAAGTGATCGTCACCGTCGCACCCACCGGCGGCATGGCCAGCAAGGCGCAGAATCCGAACCTGCCGACCCAGCCGGACGAGATCGCAGACAGCGTGCACAAGTCCTGGAAGGAAGGCGCCGCCATCGCCGCCCTGCACGCCCGCCGGCCGGACGACCAGGCCACCTGCAATGCCGGCATCTACCAGGCGATCAACGACCGCATCCGGGCGCGCTGCGACATCGTCATCAACAACTCCACCGGTGGCGGCAGCAACGGCGACATGCTGGTGCCCCGCGCGGATGGCCTGTTCGAAAGCAACTTCGAGGAGCGGCTCAAAGGCTTGGACGCCGGGGCGGAGATGGCAACCTTCGACGGCATGACGTTTGCCGACGTGCATGGCGGTCGGGAAATCCTGGTCATCACCACGCCGGGCCGCTGCGACGCGCTGGCGGAACGCTTCAAGGACCGTGGCATCAAGCCGGAATGGGAGGTGTTCGGACCCCAGCACATCCTGCAGGACGTGTGCCGGCTGATCGCCAAGGGCTACGACAAGCCGCCCTACTACATCAACATGGTGCTGGGCGCCGACCGCGGCTTTCAGGGCGCCATGCCCTACAGCCACGACATCCTGGCCAGCATGATCCGGCTGCTGCCGCCCGAGAGCGTCTTCTGCGTCAGCGCCATCGGCCCGGCGCAGCTTCCCGCCACCACGCAAGCCCTGCTGCTGGGCGGCCACGTCCGCGTCGGGCTGGAGGACAACAATTACTTCGCCAGGGGCCAGCTTGCGACCAACGAGCAGCTCGTGGCCCGCACCGTCCGCATCATCAAGGAGCTGAACCTGGAGCCGGCCAGCCCCGCCGAGGCGCGCAACATGCTGGGCCTGCCGCAGCGCGCCGTGCAGGCCGCTTAGCACAGTTCAAGGCTGCGGAGCATGATACTGGAGAAAATACGCTGGCAGTCCATCGCAGTCCCTGGAAAGGCCGTCCGCTTATGGCGGATGCCAATCTTGCGCCGGCGCATCACACACGGAAGCAGGGCTTCAATAGTCGCCAGTTTGCAAGCATTGGATACGTCGCACATGCAGACGATGGGAATGGCTTGTCCTTGCCGCCGCATGATCAGGCTATTCGTGGACTAAGTGGTGATCCCGCTTGATTGATCGGATCGAACATCGGTTCGCCTTGGCCCGCAACCAGCCGTACGGGATGGCCAATGACGGGCAGAATTTGTCACAACCTTTCGGAGCTGATCGCCACCACGCCGCTGCTGGAGCTGCACCGCATCCGCGAGAGGCATGGCTTGCCCGCGCGCCTGATCGCAAAGATTAAGTATCTGAGCCCGACTGGCAGCACCAAGGGCCGCACGGCCTTGGGGCATTATCCGCGACAGCGGCGCTGACGCATGAGGAGGACATCCTGGCCGGCACGTCAGGCGGCGCCGTGCTCCAGGCGGCACTTACGCTGGCAGGGCGGCCGGAGCTTGCGGGCAAGACGATTGTGACCGTCGTGCCCGACAGCGGCGAGCGCTACCTTTCGCCGCCGACGCGCGCCGGGCTGGCAATCAGCGCGTCGACCGCGTCGAGGTCGGCGGCGGTAGGATGGCGCGAGGAGGCCAGGGTGCCGTCGCCTGCGCGGACGAGCTGACAGGTCTGCAACCCGGCCGCGGCGGCGGCGTCCAGCTCCGGCTCCATGTCGGACAGGAACAGCATGGTGCCGGCAGGCAGGCCGGAGGCGGCGGCAATGGCGCGGTAGCTCTCCGCCTCCCGTTTCGGGCCGGTGCGGGTGTCAAAGAACCCGGCGAACAGGGCCGAGAGGTCGCCGGCCGTGGAGTGGCCGAAAATCAGCCTCTGCGCCTCGACCGAGCCTGAAGAGTAGACGAACAGCGTCAGGCCGGCCCCGTGCCAGCGCCGCAGCGCGGCGGCCACGTCGGGATAGACGACCCCTCGCAGGCTGCCGTCGGCATAGCCTTCGCGCCAGATCAGGCCCTGCAACGTCTTCAGCGGCGTCGCCTTCACGTCCTCGTCGATCCAGCGCAGCAGCGTCGCGGCCGGGTCGGGGCCGGGGACCGCCTGGAGTTCGGCCTGTACGGCCGGGTCGTCGGCGTGGTCGCGCAGGAACGAGGGCAGCCGGGCCCGCGCGAACGGAAACAGGGTTTGGTGGACGAAGGCGATCGGCGTCGTCGTGCCCTCGATGTCGAGCACGACGGCGCGGGGTCGTTCAGGCAACCGGGAAGCGCTCCGAGATCGCGTCGCCCGTGTAGTGCGGAGTCCAGCCGGTCATGTCCTGGAACACGCGCAACGCGGTGAAGGACGGCGCGGTGCCGGCGTCGAACCAGTGCTTGGTGCCGGCCGGCACGCTGATCAGGTCGCCTTGCGTGCAGTGCGCGTCATAGACCTTGCCGTCCGCATGCATGACGAAGCTGCCGGAGCCGCGGACGAAGAAGCGGACCTCATCCTCCGTGTGGATGTGCTCGGACAGGAACTTCTGGCGCAGCGCAGCGCCGCCCGGGTTGTCCGGCGTGAGGCTGATCACGTCCGCCGACCCGGCGCCCGATGCGCCCATCAGCCCGTCCAGATAGGGACGGTAGGCGTCCAGGATCGCCTCCGAGGAGGCGTCATCCGGCAGCGCCACCGGGCTTTCCCAACGCTCGAAGCGGACGCCGAGCGGGCGCAGCGTGCCGGCGATCTCGGCCGGGTCCTCGGTGCGGAGGATGGCCGTGCCGGGGTTGGTGTTCTCGTAGACGGTGAGGCGGCTCATGCCACGATCCTCCTTGCTTCCAGTTCGCAGGACATCAGAAACTCAAGGCCCTCGAAGCGGGCCAGGGCGGCCGTCATGTCGGCAGCCCATACGTAGGTGCCGTGGCCGCGGATCAAATAGCCCGGCACCGTTTCATCCAGCAGCGGGGCGAGCACGCGCGCCAAGCGCGGGATGTCCTGGTCGTTGCCGACGACCGGCAGCGCGATGGCGGCGTCGTGGGTGGTCTGGCCCGGGAACACCTTCTGCACCTCGTAGCCCTCGAACCGGAGGGAGGCGGCATCGGTCTGTCGCGAGAGCACCGTGCCCGGAACCGAATGCCCGTGCAGCACGGCACCGACGTCCGGGAAGCGGGCGTAGAGCTGGCAGTGCAGCAGCGTCTCGGCGCTCGGCCGGGCGGCGGGGCTGAGCGCCGCGCCGTCCAGCCCGACCACGATCACGTCGGCGGCGGACAGGAGGCCCTTGTGCACGCCGCTGCGGGTGATCGCGATCCGCTCCGCATCGAGGCGGACGCTGATGTTGCCCGCGGTGGCCGGCACCCAACCCCGCGCGTCCAGCCGGCGCCCGGCCTGGACGATCGCCTCCGCCTTGTCGTGGGGCATGGAAGACAGGGTTGGTCCAAAGTTAAGCGCAGTGGGCATGATCGCGTGTCTACCCCAGAACCGGCCCTGTTCAAACCCACGCCGGCGCATGGTGCCGCTCACGTGAGGCCCAGATGGCCGCGCAACGTCGTGCCGGCGGTAGTCGCGGCGGAACACGCCGCGGTCCTGCAGCACGGGGACGACCGTCTCCACGAACGCGTCGAAGCCGCCGGGCGTCAGATGCGGGGCGAAGACGAATCCATCGGCCGCATCCTCCTGGACGTGGCGTTCAATCTCGAGGGCGACCGACTGCGGCGTGCCGACGAACTGCTTGCGTCCCGTGACCTTGATGACGAGCTGGCGCAGCGACAGCTTGTCGCGCCCGGCCATCTCGCGCCATTGCCTGGCCGTGTTCAGTCGGTCGTCGAAGCGCATGGCGCGACCCTGGGAGAGCGCGTCGGCCTCGACGTCCGGGTCGTAGGCGGAGAGGTCGCGGTTCCAGACCTGCTCGACGGAGTTGATCGCTGTCCTGGCTCAGCCCGTAGGCTGGTGCGCGCGGGCGTCCGGCGGGTCGGGGTCATCCTGGCTGTGCTCTGGGGCGTGGCCTCGATGGCCTTCATCGCCGTTAGGCTGACACCCGGCGACCCCGTGGCCGTGCTGACGGGCGGCGAGAATGTCGTCGACGCTGGCGAGCGCGCCGTGCTGATCCAGCAATACGGGCTCGACCGGCCGTTGGTCGTGCAATACGCGCG